>JBKJMP010000616.1:0-7711 GCA_046596395.1 Gemmatimonadaceae bacterium | reverse complement strand
ACTCCGACACGCCACCCCCACGGCTGCACAGGCTCGGGGGCAAGCGATGGGCGCAGCAACGCGACCGCACGCGCTCCGCCATCCAGGAGATGACCCTGGAGTTGCTCGAGTTGTACGCGCGTCGCAAGGTCGCGTCGCGGCCGCCGCACGTCCCGGACACCGCGTGGCAGCGGCAGCTGGAGAGCAGCTTCCTGTTCGAGGACACGCCCGATCAACGGAAAGCCACGACGGACGTGAAGAAGGACATGGAGAGCACGCGCCCCATGGACCGCCTGCTCGTGGGTGACGTGGGCTACGGCAAGACGGAGATCGCCGTGCGCGCAGCGTTCAAGGCGGTGCAGAGCGGACGCCAGGTGGCTGTCCTCGTTCCCACAACGATCCTCGCCGACCAGCATGCACGCACGTTCGAGGAGCGCCTTGCCGACTTTCCCATTCGCGTGGCGGTGATGAGCCGCTTCCAATCGGCGAAGGAGCAAGCGGTGACGCTCGCGGAGCTGGCCGAGAAGAAAGTGGACATCGTCATCGGAACGCACCGGCTCCTCAGTCCCGACGTGAAATTCGCGGACCTCGGCGTCATCATCGTCGACGAGGAGCATCGCTTCGGGGTGAAGCACAAGGAGCGCCTCAAGCAGCTCAAGCTCGATACTGACGTGCTGACGCTCACTGCCACCCCGATCCCGCGCACCCTCCACCTGTCGCTCGCGGGCCTCCGCGACATGACGTTGATGCAGACGCCCCCCCGCGACCGGTCACCGGTGCTCACCTTCGTCGAGCCCAGCGACGATGGCCTGATCGATGAAGGCATCTCGCGTGAGCTCGATCGTGGCGGGCAGGTGTTCTTCGTGCACAATCGCGTGGAGACGATCGTCGCGACGGCGGATCACATCCGCCGCATCGTCCCCCGGGCGCGGGTGGCCGTCGCCCACGGCCAGATGAAGGAGCGCGAGCTGGAGGAGATCATGCACCAGTTCGTCGCCGGGACCATCGACGTGCTGGTCTCCACGCTGATCGTCGAGAGCGGCCTCGACGTCCCGAACGCGAACACCATGTTCGTGAATCGCGCCGACCACCTGGGCCTGGCGCAGTTGTACCAGCTCCGCGGCCGCGTGGGCCGGTCGCATCGGCGAGCCTACTGCTACTTGCTGGTGCCCGACGCGAACGTCGATCCCGATGCCGAGCGCCGGCTGCAGGTATTGGAGCAGCACACCGAGCTCGGAGCGGGTTACAAGATCGCCCTCAAGGACATGGAGATGCGCGGCGCCGGCAACCTGCTGGGGGCCGAGCAGTCCGGGCACGTGCACTCTGTGGGCTTCGACCTCTACCTCCGGATGCTCGACGAGACCGTCCAGCGCCTCATGCAGGGGGATGTGGCGCCCAAGCCGCGGCCGGCGGACGTCTCGATGGACATTCCGGCATTCCTCCCGGATGACTACATCGAGTCGCACGAGTCCAAGCTGGACGTGTACAAACGGCTCGCCCGGTTCGACGCCCCAGAGGAGATCGAGGCCCTTCGGATGGAACTGCGCGACCGGTTCGGCGCCCTCCCGGCGCCCGCGGAGGCGATGCTCGCCATGGCGCAGCTTCGGGTAGCAGGGGGCCTCCTGGGCATCGAGGGAATCCTGGTGCGCGGGGAAGAGGCCCGTATTACCTTTCGAGATTCCGCCGTTCCGAGAATGAAAGGGCTCTCGGCGGCGTTTCACGAAGTGCAGTTCCAGGCGGAGGTGCGTCGTGCTCACCCGCTTTCGCTCAAGCTCACGCGGCTCGGGGGCGCCCACCTCCTCGAAGGGCTCGTGCGCGCATTGCGTGCGGTAGTCTGACGCCCGCCTCATCCTTCCCGACCGACGTATCGACATGAAACCAACCTCACTGCTTGTCCTCGCCTTCAGCGTGACCACCCTTGCCGCATGCGACGGTCTCAGCGAGGCGTTCACCGCCCACGCCGATGTCGTGGCGACCGCTGGCTCGCAGGAGCTCGGCGTTGACCGCCTGGCCGATCTGCTCGGCAAGGCCAAGATGCAGATCCCCATCAATAACGAGGTCACCGCGCTCATCGCGCGTGACCTCTGGATCCCCTACCAATTGCTCGCACTTGCCGCCGCACGCGGCGATTCTCTCTCGTCCGCCGGTGCCATCGACTCAGCGGCCGTCGGGATGCTCGAGAACGCGCGCCTCCAGCGGTTCATGGAGAGTGTCGGGTCGACGCTCGTCGTGGATCAGGGGAGCGAGGCCTCCTACCTCTCCGGCAAGGGTGGACTGTACTCGGCCCGCCACATCCTTTTCCTGTTCAAGGAAAACATCACGCCGGACGAGAAGTCAAAGCTGCGCACCAAGGCCGAGGGCATTCGCGCGCAGGCGACCAGCGCGAACTTCGCCGAGCTGGCCAAGAAGTTCAGCGAGGACAACAGCAAGGACAATGGTGGCGACCTCGGCGTGTTTCCGGGCGCCGCCATGGTCAAGCCATTCACCGATGCCGTCGCGAAGCTTCAGCCCGGTGAAATCTCGCCCATCGTCGAGACCCAGTTTGGCTACCACATCATCCAGCGCAACACGTGGGCGCAGGCGCGTGAGAAATACACGCAGCAGGCGCCGTTGCGCGGGCGTCAGATCGCCGAGAGCACGTACATCGCGCAGGCCGAGGCCGCCGCGAAGGTCGAGATCACGGGCGACGCTGGCATGACGGTCAAGGAGATCGCGAAGGACCCGATGGCCTTCCGCAACTCCAAGGCGACGCTCGCGACGTATCAGGGCGGAGAGCTCACCGGCGGCAAGCTGGCGTTGATCCTGCTCGCGGCGCCCCGCAGCGCCGAACTGATGAAGCAGATCCAGGGCGCTCCGGACTCGCTCGTGATGCAGTACGTGCGCAACATGGCACAGCGTGAAGTGCTGCTTCGCCGCGCTGACAGTGCCAAGGTTGTGATGACCCCTGACGAGATCGCGAACCTCCGTCGCGATTTCGTGGGCGCCGTGGTGCAGAGCTGGAACGCTATCGGCGTCGATCCCAAGTCGTTCGGCGACAGCCTGAAGACTGCCGAGGCGAAGGAGCGCGTGGCCGCGAGCCGCGTCGAGGCCTACCTCGACCGCATCATGGCCGGCGAGGCGCAGCCGGTGCCGATTCCGGCGCCGCTTCAGGTTGTACTCATGAACAAGTACGACTCGAAGGTGAACGCCGCCGGCGTCGAGCGTGCCGTCGAGAAGGCGCTCAAGGTTCGCGCGACCGCTGACTCGGCACGCAAGGTCAATCAGCCGCAGTCGACCGTTCCGCTGCCGGGTGGAATGCCGCCCGCCGCGCCGGGCACGCCGCCAGGTGCTGCGCCCGCTGCACCGCGGCCGTAGCAATCACCAGCGGGTGGGGCAACCCACCCGCTCCACGGCGGCCCGGACCTTCATGGCCGGGCCGCGGGTATTTATCGGTATGCGCCTTCAATCCCTGCTCCCGGCCGCGATCCTTGTCGCCGCCGCCACGAACGCCGCCGCCCAGACGCCTACGCCGGCGCTCATGCCCGTGGGCGCCGTCACGACTACCGTGCCTCTCGACCGCGTCGTCGCCATCGTCGGAGACGTGATCGTCACGCAGTCGAACCTGCAGGAGCGCATCATCCAGAAGCGGCAGGAAGGCGCCCGCATCCCAGACGACAGCGCCGGGTTCCGCACCTTCATTGCCGGCGTGCTCAATGAGCTCGTCGATGAGGAACTGCTCTTGGCGAAGGCGAAGATGCTCGCGGTCGAAGTCCCGGACGCAGATGTCACCGCAACCGTGGACAAGCAGTTCAAGGAGATCAGGAAGCGCTTCGGCAGCGAGGCCGAGTTCAAGGCCGAGCTGGCGAAGGCGGGGTACGGTACGCCCGAGGAGTATCGCCGCTTCCTCATCGATGGCATCAAGCGCAACGAGACCATCACGCGCACCATCCGCAAGCTGCGTGAAGACGGAAAGATCGCTCAGGCAAATGTCACCGACGCCGAGATCACCGAGGCGTACGAGCGCAACAAGGCGACGCTCCCCAAGCGCGAATCCAGCGTCGCATGGCGCCAGATCATCGTCGCGCCCAAGCCCACGGCCGCCGCGAGCGACCTCGCTCGGCAGAAGGCGGAGTCGCTGTTGGCGGAGTTGAAGTCCGGCGGTGACTTCGAGAAGCTCGCGAAGCGCGAGTCTGCCGACGCCGGCTCGAAGGAAAACGGCGGTGACCTCGGATGGAATCGTCGCGGACGCATGGTCCCGGAGTTCGATCGCTGGATGTTCGCCCTGCCGCCGGGCCAGTTGAGTCCCGTCGTGAAGACGGCGTTCGGCTATCACGTCATCCGGGTCGACCGCGCCAATCCCGCCGAGGTGAAGGCGCGCCACATCCTCATCACCCCGAAGATCGATTCGGCAGACGTCGTCCGCGCACGTCTCGAAGCCGACAGCGTACTCGCCGCGCTCAGCGCGGGCTCTCCTTTCGATTCGCTGGCGAAGAAGCATCACGACTTCCCGAGTGGCGAGGAGACGACGCTGCTCACGCCGTTCCCGCGCGCGCAGTTGCCCGCTCCCTACCAGGAGGCGTTTACGGGAAAGAAGGCTGGCGACTATCTGGTATTCCAGATTCCCGGCAATGCCAACGTGCCCGCGAAGTTCGTCGTCGCGCACATTGCCTTGGTTGAGGAGGGCGGAGACCTGACGCTCACCGAGGTGAAGGAACGCTTTCGTGCACGCCTCGCCGAGGAGGGCGGGGTCAAGCGCCTCATGGAATCGCTTCGCAAGGGCACGTACGTGTCGGTGCGCGAGGATGCGCTCAGCCTGTCGCCGCTCCCGCCCCCGGCCCCCTGATCGTCTGGCGCCGAGAGGTGCCCACCCTTCCGCGGCTCGCCGTTACCCTCGGCGATCCGCGCGGCATCGGTCCTGAGATCGTCGCCGCAGCGCTGCGGCATGACTCGGTAGTTGCAGCTGCGGAGGTTGTCGTCGTCGGTCCGTCGGGAACCGCGGCAGCCGTGAACGAGGATGTCGGTCAGTGGATGCAGGGCGCTGGCGCCGAAGGCGCCGGCTGTCTCGCGGGCCAGGCGCTCGAGCGGGCGATCGATCTCGTGCAACGCGGTATCGTGCACGGCATCGTCACCGCTCCGCTCGACAAGCACGCGTTGCTTCTCGGCGGCTTCGATTTTCCAGGGCACACGGAATTCCTGGCCGCGCGCACGGGGCGTGACGTCGCCATGATGTTGGCGGCCACGCGCGCTGCACCCGGGACTTCGAATCCGCTGCGTGTCGTCCTCGCGACCACGCACATTGCACTTCGAGATGTCGCGGATGCCCTAACTGCCAACGCCATCGCAACGGCCGCTCGACTCACACGGCAGGGGCTTCAGGATTGGTTCGGGATCGCGAATCCGCGCATCGCCCTGTGTGCGCTCAACCCGCATGCCGGCGATGGCGGACGATTTGGCAGAGAGGACGATGCGGTGCTGACGCCCGCGGCCCGAGCGGCGGGCATCGAAGGGCCGTTCCCCGCCGACACCGTGTTCGTTCGCGCGATGCGTGGCGCCTTCGACGCGGTGATCGCCCCGTATCACGATGTGGGCATGACGGCGATCAAGGTTGCGTCCTTCGGCTCCGCCGTGAACGTGACCCTCGGCCTGCCGTTTCCGCGCACGTCACCAGATCATGGAACGGCGATCGACATCGCGGGGCAGGGCATTGCGGATGCCTCCAGCATGATCGAGGCGATCCTCTTGTGTGCGCGCATCGCGAGCCGGCCTTCCGCTGCCGGCTAACGAGCGTCCCGGCCCGGGCGCTCCGCTCCA
This sequence comes from Gemmatimonadaceae bacterium, assembly GCA_046596395.1. Classification (GTDB taxonomy): domain Bacteria; phylum Gemmatimonadota; class Gemmatimonadetes; order Gemmatimonadales; family Gemmatimonadaceae; genus AG11. The sequence goes on along the minus strand of JBKJMP010000616.1, from coordinate 1,942 downwards.
CGCCGGTCTCCGATGGAGTGCAGGTCCACGGAAAGCGTCTCGATTCGGCGGCCTTGCATACCGCGCACGGTGAACACGGCGTGCGAGGCGGTCACGCGATCGTCGATGAGCGGAACACGGCCGAGCGCCCCGAAGATGTAGCCGCCAACGGTCGTGTACTCGTCGTCCGGGATCTCGAGCCCGAATCGCTCGTTGAGCTCGTTGATGTTCGTCGCGCCGGGGATGATCACGTCGTCGTTGGGTGACGGGGCCGGCAGGAGCTCGGCCTCGTCGTGCTCATCGAGGATCTCACCGACGATCTCCTCGAGAAGGTCCTCCATCGTGACGATGCCGGCAGTTCCGCCATACTCGTCGAGCACGACGGCCATGTGGGCCTTGAGGCGCTTGAAGTCAGCGAGCACCTCTTCCACCTCGCGCGATCCCGGCACGACGTGGATCGGCCGCATGATGCTCTGGAGTGTGAACCCCGCCGGCGGCGCCACCAGCACCGGCAGCAGGTCCTTCGCCAGCACGAGGCCGATGATGTTGTCGATCGACTCCTCGTACACGGGATAGCGCGATCGCTGCGTGTCGATCACGATCGAGACGGCCTCGTCCAACGACGTTTCGACGTCGAGCGCGTCGATGGTCGTGCGTGGCGTCATCACCTCGCGCGCATTTTTCTCCGAGAACTCGAAAACGCCCTCGATCAGGGCGGCGTCCTGTCGCTCGAGCACGCCGACCTCCTGACTCTGCTCGACGAGAATCCGCAGCTCTTCCGCCGAGTGGACATTTTCTTCCGCGTTCACGGCGTCCTGCCCGAACATGCGGAGCACGAAGGCGGCGGACTTGTTCAGGAACCAGGTGATCGGGCTGGCCATCCAGGCGAACACGAGGAGGGGTGGCACGAGCCAGCGTGCCACTTCCTCCGGGTGGTTCAGCGCGGCGCTGCGCGGCGCGAGCTCCCCGAAGACGACGTGTCCGTAGGTGACGACCGAGAGCGCGCAAAGCGTGCCCAGCCCCGCACCGGCGCCAAGGCGCACGAGCAGCGGGACGGAAGCGAACGTGTCCGCGAACATGTGCGACAGCGTCTCCTCTGCCAGCGCCCCGATGCCGATACTGGCGAGAGTGATCCCGAACTGGCCCGCCGAGAGGAGATTGGCGAGATTGGTCAATGCCTTGAGTACGATGCGGGCTTTTGCGTCACCCGAGCGGGCCATCGCCTCGAGTCGCGACCGGCGCGAGCGTACGACCGAGAATTCCGCCGCGACGAAGAATCCGTTCAGGGCAAGAAGACCAACGATGGCGAGCACGCGTACAAGCACGGCCGGAACGTAACCGAAATCGCGAGCACGCCGCCACTCAGGAGCCGCCCGACCTCATGACCACAGTGCCCGACACACTCCCGTTGATGAGCGACTATCGTATCGAAAAGGTGCGCCATCGCGTTACGGTCACGCTCGCAACCGGTCAGACCCTCGAGGGCGACATCTTCCTTCAGGCCTTCGCCCGGTTTCGCGCTGGGCCCGAGCAGCCCATCGACGCGCTCAACGATGCGGATGACTTCATTCCGCTCGTATCGCCGTCGGGGGTGCTCGTGTTGCAGAAATCACAGATCGTGCTCGTCGTCACCGACATGCCCGCAACCGAGGCCGATGTGGAGACGGGATTCGTTGGGATGAACGTGGAAGTCACGCTCGCCAATGGCATCACGCGCACCGGGTCCGTATTTCCCGAATTGCGAGCCGACCGTCCTCGGCTGGTGGACTTCCTCAACGACACGCGCCTTCGCTTTCTTCCGATGTTCGCTGGCGAGCACCTTCTCCTCGTCAGTCGCACACATATCGCTTACGCTCGCCCGACCTCCTGAACCAATGGCACAGCTCGACCGCCTTTTGTCCGTGATGGTTAGCCAACGCGCCACCGCCCTGCGGCTGAACGAGAGCGAGCTCGCGGAGCTCGA
>JBKJMP010000416.1:0-5686 GCA_046596395.1 Gemmatimonadaceae bacterium | reverse complement strand
TCCCGCTGTTCTTCCTCGACTACTTCGCGGCCGGGCGCCTGGAGCCCGACGTCGTGGAGTCGGTCGTGATGGGCGTCGCGGCCGGCTGCCGAGAGAATGGGTGCTCGCTCGTGGGTGGGGAGACCGCGGAAATGCCGGGCATCTACACGCCACCTGATTACGATTTGGCAGGCTTCATCGTCGGGTGTGTGGAAGAGGACGCGATTCTCGGTGCGGACCGGGTCGAAGACGGCGACGTCTTGATCGGTCTCGCGAGCAACGGCCTGCACACCAACGGTTATTCGTTGGCGCGGCGGATCGTGAGCGAGCGAATGCAGTTGGGGATCGCCGATGCCTTTCCGGGAGAGGATGCGCCCGTCGCGGACGTACTGCTGCGCGTGCATCGGTCGTACCTCTCCGTGCTCAAGCCGGTCCTGCCACGGATTCATGGCATGGCGCACATCACCGGCGGCGGGTTACCCGGAAACGTGAATCGCGTCCTGCCGGATACGCTCGACGCCGCGATCGACGAGAAGGGCTGGACCGTGCCGAACCTCTTTCGCCAGCTGGAGACGGCGGGTGGCGTTGCTCGGGCGGAGATGTACCGAACGTTCAATATGGGTGTAGGCATGGTGGTCATCACCGACGCGGCGAGTGCATCCGCCATCGAGGCGAGCGCGGCGTCGGCTCACATCGCATCGTTCCGGATCGGGCGCATCGTGCGCGGTACCGGGCAGGTGCACATCTCTTAGGAGTCGCATGAAAAGACATCTTCTGGTCGCCGCTGGCCTCTCGGTGTTCACGCTGTCCACTGCGGGCGCGCAGGACCTCGGTTCGCCCGCGTGTCCCGCGGGCACGACGACCGCCGGCATCCCCAACTCTGAGCGCGTTGCGCAGGACGCCTGCCAGCAGGCGTACGACCTCTTCCAGTACATGGCCCCGCAGCTCGGCCTCGCGCTCGCCGGCGGTAACGCCACGCTCGGACAGGGCTCTACGCTCGGCGGCCTGGGCCACTTCTCGATCGGCATTCGCGGCAACGTCTTCCAAGGCTCGCTGCCCGAAGTCGGCAGCTTCTCGCAGAGCACGAGCGGTGCGCAGCGCAATCCGTCGCTCCCCACCAAGGACCAGTGGATCGGACTCCCCACCGCCGATGCCGCGATCGGCATCTTCGCCGGCTTCCCGCTCGCCCTCACCAACGTCGGTGGCATCGATGCGCTCGTGAGCGCGTCCTATGTCCCGACGGTTGACGGCGACGAGGTTTCCGTCACACCGGAATCGAACTTCCAGTTCGGCTACGGCGTGCGCGTCGGCGTGCTGTCCGAGGGTATCGTCGTCCCCGGCCTCGCCTTCACGTGGCTCAAGCGCGACCTTCCCAACACCACCATCGTTGGAACCGACGGCAACAGCGCAACGCTCTCGGTTCGCAACCTCAGCACGAAGACGACCGCGTGGCGCGTAGTCGCGAGCAAGAGCCTGCTGCTCTTCAGCTTCGCCGCGGGCTACGGCAAGGACAAGTACGACAGCTCCGCGGACATCACCGGTCAGGTGAACGGCACGTTCAACAACATCCCCGTCAGCGGCACCGCCACCGTGCCCGGCACGGCGCAGGACCTCGAGCGCACCAACATGTTCTTCGACGCGGCGCTCAACCTCCCCCTGTTCAAGATCGTCGGCGAAGTCGGCCAGAGCCGAGGAGGCACGGTGAGCACGTTCAACGGCTTCAACGGTGGACGCGCGGATCGGGACCAGACGTATTACTCGGTCGGCATCCGCTTCGGCCTCTGATCGAATGAGCGGGATCGAGCGCGTGGCTGAGGATGGCGTGTTCATGCGCCGCGCGCTCGCGCTCGCCGAACGAGGGTGGGGACAGACGGCGCCGAACCCCATGGTCGGCCCCGTCGTCGTTCGGGATGCACAGGTCGTCGGTGAGGGCTGGCACCAGCGGTACGGTGAAGCCCACGCGGAAGTCGGCGCACTGCGCGAGGCGGGCGACGCCGCCCACGGCGCCACGATGTACGTCACCCTCGAGCCGTGCAACCATACCGGCAAGACCCCGCCCTGTGCCGAGGGGATCCTCGCTGCCGGCATCGCACGTGTCGTGGCGGCCACCGCCGATCCCAACATGGTTGCAGCGGGAGGGGCCAAGTACCTCCGCGAGCACGGTGTGGACGTCGATGTCGGACTCCACGAGGACGCGGCGCGCGAGCTCAACGCCGCGTTCTTCCACACCCTGTCGTCCCCTCGGCCATTTATTCAGTTGAAACTCGCCCTCTCATTAGATGGCGCCATCACCGACCACACCCGCCGCGCGGGCTGGTTCACGGGGGCCGAGGCGCGACGCGAGGTGCACCGCATGCGCGCTGGCGCCGACGCCATCGCGATTGGCATCGGCACCGCGCGCGCGGATGACCCGCTGCTCACGGTGCGCAATGCCGAGGCGCCTCGCGTGGCGCCAGCGCGGATCGTGTTCGACACGTCGGCGCGCCTGCCGCTCGCGTCGAACCTCGTGCGAACGGCGCAGGAAGTTCCGACGATTGTGGTGTGCTGGGCACCGGATCCCGCGCACGCCGCCGCGCTCGAGCATGCGGGCGTCACGCTCATCCATGCGGCCACACTCGCCGACGCACTGGCCGCGCTCCGGCAGGCCAACGTACGCTCGATGCTCGTGGAAGGCGGTGCTACGCTGGCCGCGTCGTTCATCCAGGAGTCGCTCGTCGATCGACTCGTTATCTTTCGGGCGCCTCTGGTGCTGGGCGGCGATGCGCTCGGCGCGTTCAGCGGGTTGCCCGCCGCGACGGTCGGGAGTGCGTCACGGTGGCGCATCCTGCGCACGCAGCGGCTTGGCGACGACGAGATGACGGTCTACGCGCCACTCACGGGAGTGGCGGGAGCTATTTGAAGTGTTCACCGGATTGGTTGACGACGTCGGCGTCGTCGAGCGGGTCGAGGGGATGGAGGCCGGGCGCGAGCTCCGCATCCTGTCGTCGTACGACGCTCTCGCCGATGGGGAGAGTGTCGCGGTGAACGGGGCCTGCCTCACCGTGCGGGCTTCCGGTGCCGGGTGGTTCGACGTCGCCGCGGTAGAGACCACCCTCGGCCGCACGGCCATCGGTTCCTGGCAGGCCGGCCAGCGGGTCAACCTCGAGCGCGCGATGCGCCTTGGCGACCGCCTCGGCGGACATCTCGTGCAGGGGCACGTGGACGACGTCTGCACGGTCGTGCGTGCGGAGCGCGTTGGCGACAGCATCCTCATCGACATTGACTTGCCGGACGAGCTGTCCGAGCTCATGGTCCCCCACGGCTCGGTGGCCATCGACGGCGTGAGCCTGACCGTGAACGCGCTGCCGGCGCCGGGAGTTCTTCAAGTATCCGTGATCGAGTTCACCTGGCGGCACACGACGCTCGGCGCGCTCGCCGCGGGCGATCGCGTGCACGTCGAGGCGGACATGCTGGGCAAGTACGTGCGCCAGCTGCTCTCGGCGCGGATATCCAACTCGTCATCCTGAGCGCAGCGAAGGATCTGCACTTTCCAATGCCATTCAATACAGTCGAACAGGCCGTCGCCGACATCGCCGCAGGCAAGCTGATCATCGTCGCCGACGACGAGGACCGCGAGAACGAGGGTGACCTCATCTGCTCCGCGCAGCTGGTGTCGCCCGAGCTGATCAACTTCATGATCAAGCGCGCCGGTGGCCTCATCTGCCTCGCGCTGCCCGGCGAACGCGTGGACCAGCTCGGCCTCACGCCGATGGCCGAGTCGAACCTCGACGAGTATCGCACGGCGTACACGGTGAGCGTGGATGCGTCGCCGCGATTCGGCATCACCACTGGCATCAGCGCGCAGGACCGCGCGACGACCATCCGCACGATCGTCGATCCGGCCACCGTGGCGGGTGACCTCCGTCGCGGTGGACACATCTTCCCGCTTCGTGCGCGCGACGGTGGCGTCCTCCAGCGGGTCGGGCACACGGAGGCGGCCGTCGATCTCGCGCGGCTCGCCGGCGTGTACCCCGCCGGCGTGATCTGCGAGATCCCCAACGAGGACGGCACCACGGCGAAGCGCCCGCAGCTCGAGACATTCGCGAAGGAACACGGACTCACGTTCATCACGGTCGCTCAGCTCGTCGCGCACCGGCTGAAGAACGAGCGGCTCGTGCACCGCGTCGCCGAGGCGCGTCTGCCCACCGAGCACGGGTCGTGGCGCATCGTGGGATACAGGAATGACGTGGACCATCACGAGCACGTGGCGCTCGTTTACGGCGAGGTCGGCGACGGTGAGAACACGCTCGTCCGCATGCACTCACGCTGCCTCACGGGCGACGTCTTCCACTCGCAGCGCTGCGATTGCGGGTGGCAGCTCGAGACGGCGATGAAGATGATCCAGGCCGAGGGACGCGGCGTGATCGTCTACCTCGACCAGGAAGGGCGGGGCATTGGCCTGCTCAACAAGCTCAAGGCGTACGAGCTCCAGGATGCGGGCGCCGACACCGTCGAGGCGAACGAGCGGCTTGGCTTCGCGCCCGACCTGCGCAATTACGGCATCGGCGCGCAGATCCTGCTCGACCTCGGGCTCCAGTCCATTCGTCCCATCACCAACAATCCGCGGAAGATGGTCGGCTTGGAGGGCTATGGTCTCCGGGTGGACGAACGCGTTTCGATCATCCAGCCGCAGAACGACGAGAATTCCGGATACCTGGGCACCAAGCGCGACAAGCTCGGCCACCTGCTGGCGTCCTGATGGCGGAATTCAATGGTGTCCCGAACGGCGAAGGCCGACGCTACGCGGTCCTCGCGTCGCGGTTCAACAACAGCATCACCAGCAAGCTTGCTGACGGCGCGATGGAGGCGCTCGTTCGCCATGGCGCGTCCTCCGACGACGTCGATCTCGTCTGGGTTCCCGGCGCGTGGGAGTTGCCCTTCGCGGCGCGCCGGCTCGCGGCGACAGAGCGCTACAACGCCATCGTCGTCGTGGGAGCCGTGATCCGCGGCGATACCCCGCACTTCGACTATATCTGCGCTGAAGCATCGCGCGGTCTCGCCGACGCGAGCTCCGAGTACGAGATCCCCATTGGCTTCGGGCTGCTCACCACCGACGACATGGCGCAGGCCGAGGCGCGCGCCGGTGGCGAGCATGGCAACAAGGGGTGGGACGCGGCGATCGCCGCGCTCGAGATGTCGGATCTCTTTGAAAGGCTCGATGGCGCGGACGAGGGTTGAAACGCGCGCGCGCGCGCGCGCACTGCAGGCGTTGTACGCCTGGGACATGCGCGACGTCGCACCCCTGGAGCAGATCGCCACCCAGCTCTGGGACGACTTGGCCATCACTCCGGAAGAACGGGAAGTCGCCGCGCCACTCGTCCGCGCGGTGGCGAAACGGCAGAAGGAACTCGATGCCGAGCTTGCCGAGATCACAACCAATTGGCGGCTTGAGCGCCTGGGGGCAGTGGAGCGGTGCGTTCTGCGGCTGGCTGCCGCCGAGCTGTCCATCGGGGTCACGCCGCCGCGCGTCGTGATCCAGGAATCGGTGACACTCGCCGAGCGATACGGAAGCGCGGCGAGCGCAAAGTTCGTGAATGGCGTGCTGGATGCACTCGCGCGGCGCATGGGGCGCATGTAGTGAAGCTGCTCCTCGTCAATTGTCCCGGTCCTGCCAATTGACGAGGAGCAGCTTCACTACATGCGCCCCATGCGCCGCGCGAGTGCATCC
>JBKJMP010000362.1:0-16078 GCA_046596395.1 Gemmatimonadaceae bacterium | reverse complement strand
CGGCGCAGCCGGGCACCGCGAACATGTTCGGGCTCGTGCAGGGTGAAGCGAACGCGATCCAGCCGGGGAAGCGGATGTTGAGTGCAATGTCACCGACGATCGTGCTCGATCGCGACGGCAAGTTGCTTCTCGTCCTCGGCAGCCGCGGCGGGCCGCGCATCATCACGAGCACTTCGGAAGTCATCTTGAATGTCATTGACTACAAGATGACGCTCGCCGACGCGATGAGTGCGCCGAGGCTGCACCACCAGGCGCTGCCGGATACGCTGATGTTCGAGCGGGACGCGATCACGCCGGCGGTGGCGGATTCGCTTCGCGCAATGGGCTACGGGGTCGTGCTCGGACGCGGGATCGGATTGGTCAATGCGATCATGCGCGTCAAGGGCGGCTACGAAGGCGTGTCGGACCCACGGTCGAGCGGACGCCCGATCGGCTACTGACGGCCGCCGCGTCCGCGCCCGCGCGACCGCATCGTCTGCTCGAACTTCGCCTGCTGTTCAGGCGTGAGCCGCGCGCGCATGTCGGCGCGCGACGTCTCGAACACCCGCTCGATGCGCGGCTGCATCTCACCGCGAATGATGCGCATCGATGAGTCAGTCCGCTGCATGACGGAGTCGATGGCGACGCGCTGCTCCGGCGTGAGCGAGAGCTCCTTCGTCATCCGGTCGAGCATCCCGTTGCGACGGCGCGCCTCGGACTCGGCGGACCCGCGCGGCGGGCCACCCTGGCCCTGCGGGGGACGACGACGCGGGTGAATGACCGCGCGCTCGATGGCCGCGCCCACGATCGCGCTGCTGACCACGATCAGGGCGACGATGACCGCCGCGCGCACCCGGCCGGACATCAGTCGTTCTCTCCGGCGCTCGCATCATCGGCCGCGGTCATCGACTGCGCGATCTGCGAGGCCGCGTCGGACGCGGGAACGCCGCTGAGCACGACGGAGAATACGTCCGCCGGAGTGCTGGCCGTGCCAGCCGATTCGGCATTCCACAGCGCGACCGCGCCCGCAAGCCCGGCGGCGACGGCAAGGGGTATCGCGAGCCGCTCCCAGCGCGCCGCGTAGCCCCACCACGGCGTGGCGACGTTGGAAGCCCGCCGGCTGATGCGCTGCGCGAGAGCGTTCCAGTCCACCGCATCGGCAGGTACGTCGCCTGTCGCGGTGCGCAACAGTGCGCCGAGCGTCGCGTCGCGACGCGGTTCCGATTCCATCATTCCTCGTCCTTGTAAAAGCCCGAGAGCGCCGCACGTAGCGTACGTCGTGCCTCGAACAGGTGCCACCGAACCGTACCGGGCGAGATGTCGAGCATGTCGCCGGTCTCGCCGCTCGTCCGCCCATCGACGTCGAAGAGCGTGACGACCAGTCGTTGCCGCTCGGACAGTTGCGCGAGCGCGCGCGTGAGCACCATTCGCTGCTCCGCACGCTCGCTCTCGTCGAGTGCGGAGGGCGCCGAGCTCACGCCATCCACTTCGTCCTCGGTCTCGCGACGCGTGCGCGACCGGCGGAGGTTGGCGCCGCGGTTCATCACGATGCGCATGAGCCACGGTGCGAAGGGCCGCGAGGCGTCGTACGAATCGAGATACGTGTGCGCCGCCATGAACGACTCCTGCACCAGGTCCTCGGCATCCTCACGATGGCCGACGACGCGATACGCGAGCTGGAAGGCCTGGCGCATGTGCGCGTGCACGAGTGCATCGAAGGCCGACGTGTCGCCCGCGCGCACGCGAGCGACGAGTGCCGCGTCCCGCGCGCGCGCGGACTCCCGCTCATCCACCTGAGGCTCGGGCGGGTTGGCGGGAGTCACCAGGGCGAGGCGTGCGGGAGCAGCCGTGGCTCAATCCTCCAGTGGGCGCGCGCGCGCGCTGTCCGGGTGCACGAACGGCAGCCTGCCCGCTTCCATGCGGCGGCGGCCCGCCTTCTCGGCGTCCTTGCGGGCGTCCTTCTCGAACTTCTCCACCTTTTTCCGCTGCGACTCGTCGAGCTGCGCCATGAGACGCTGGTGGGCCGAAGCATTCGTCTCGTTCATGGCGTCGAGCACGACCTTGATTGCGGCGCGCCGCGCTTCCGCTTCGGTGCGCTGCTCGGGGCTGAGGTCATTCGGGCCGCCGGCGGGCAGGCGCGTGGGGCGCATCGAATCGAGCTTCGACAGCCGCGGGGCGTTCGCGGAGTCCTGCGTGCGACGCACGTCCTCGATCGCGATGCGCTGAGCCTCCGTCAGCTTCAGGTCCGTGGCGCGCGAGAGCACCAGGCTGGCGATGCCGGGGGGCAGCATCGGCGGGCCGACGATGCCCATGTCGTCCGAGACGATGCCGCGCTGCATGGTGCTTCGCGGCCCTGCGTACTGGGCGGACGCACGTACGGAGCCGGCGAGCAGCAGTGCGACGGCGAGCAGGACGGCGGAAGTGGCAGTCCGACGCATACGGGCGGTACCTCGAGTCTGGTGATTCGGCGGGCGGGGCAAGCCGCGCCAGGGAGTATGCACCGGAACGGTGCGATTTGTTGGTACAACGGCAAAGGGGCTGGCGTTCCGTCGCCAGCCCCTCGCCGTCAGCCCGCGGACACCGCGGGGGTGAGCATCACGACGCGAGCTTGACCTGCAGGGGGCTGGTCAGGTTGACGACGATCGAACCGCCGTCGGCGACGCACCCTTCGTAGTTCGCGGTTCCCGCTGCGACACCCGCGCCGGCGGCGGCACCCGCCGCGGCGCCGATGACCGTGGACTTGGTGTTCTTGCCGAGGACCTGTCCGGCGATGGCGCCGAGGACCGCACCGCCGACGACCTTCTGGACGTCCTTGTCCTTGGGCTGGTTGCGGACGCGGTCGATGTCCGCGCTCGCGACGTCAGCGGAGACCGGATACGTGCGGCCGCCGAAGGAGACCGAGCGAACCGCGAACTCCATGGTGATCTTGTCCGTGGCGTTCTCACTGCGGCTCAGCTGCGTGATCTCGAGGGACACCGTGGCGCCCGCGGGAATGGTGGCGCCGTTGGAGCCGGACACCGAATTCGCGACCGTGGCATTGAAGCTCTGGCCGACCTTGTACGTGTTCGTGCAGACGCGCGCGTTCGAGCGGAGGCTCAGCGATGTGCCCGAAGCGATCGTGCCGACTGAGCCGCCGGCCGTGGAGCTGGACGATCCCGTGGGATTGCGGGTGACGGTGTTGCCCGACGCGGTGGTCCGTGGTGCGGGTGTCGTGACCCTGGGGGGGGTCCTCACGACAGGCTTTGGCGTGGGCCGTGCGACGGTCATCGGGGGCGGCGTGGTGGCCGGCGGGTTGGCCGCAACATCGGTGAGCGCCGGCTGGGCGGCGGTGTCAGTTCCCGCGAGCTGGAGGTCCTTGTTCAGCGTGGAATCGCTGGCGAGGCTCGTATCATTCTTGTCGGAGCTACAGGCGGCCACCGTCAGCGCGAAAAACAGCGCGAACGGGGTGCCCATCCTGCGAAGTGACGTCGTCATTGTGAATCCTCCAGATATGTGGTGCGAGCGTTCGGGAGAGCGTTCGGGGTCAGAGTCGGAAAGCGTTCGGGGTCAGAGTCGGGTGCACGTCGGGGTCAGAGTGGGGGAGCCATTGGCACGTTGCGGTTAGAGTGGGGGAGCCCATTCGACTCTGACCCCAACGTGCATCCAACGTGCATTCGACTCTGACCCCAACGTGCATCCGACTCTGACCCCAAATGCGTGCCATTTTGTTGCAGTAGCGAAATCGCAATATCGCAACAACTTGTATAGTCCCAAAAGACATTTGAATGGCAAGAAACCTGCCAGCCGCGTCCGCTTTGCGGCGCCTCCTGCCCTACTTCCGGCCCTACCGCAGAATGCTCGCGGGAGGGCTCGTCCTGGTCGTGGTCTCATCGGCCATCAGCGCTGTTATACCCTGGTTACTGAGAATCGGCATCGATTCGCTGAATCAGGGTGCACCGTTGCGCTCGGTAGCATGGATCGCGGCAGGCATCGTCGGCACCGCGCTCGGCGGCGGCGCGCTGCGCTACTGGATGCGCGAGATCCTCAATGGGCTCAGCCGCTACATCGAATACGATCTGCGGCAGGCGCTGTTCGTCCACCTCACGGCGCTCGACGCGGGCTACTATGGCCGCACGCGCACGGGCGACCTCATGGCTCGGCTCACGAATGACCTGAGCGCCGTGCGCATGGCCGCAGGTCCCGCGATCATGTACCTCACGAACACGATCTTCGGTGCGGCCTTCGCGCTGGGCTTCATGCTGACGATCGATGCGCGACTCACCGCGCTCGCGCTCATCCCGATGATCCTGCTGCCCGCGATCGGCATCCGGCTCGGCGGCGCGATCCACCGGCGGTTCGAGGCGGTGCAGGAGCACTTCAGCGCACTCACGACGCAGGCGCAGGAGAACTTCGCGGGCGTGCGTGTCGTGCGCGCCTACCGTCAGGAGGCAGCGGAGGTCGCGCGCTTCTCGGTGCTGAACGAGGAGTACGTCGAGAAGAACCTTCGTCTCGCCCGGCTCTACGGCATCATGCATCCGGTGTTCGGGCTGCTCGCCGGATTGAGCGTCGCCGTGGTGCTGGGAGTCGGCGGCGCGCTGGTCGTGGGTGGCACCATCACGGTGGGGGCGTTCGTCGCCTTTGGCTTCTACCTCACGAGTCTCACCTGGCCGATGATCGCGCTCGGGTGGGTGATCAACCTCTTCCAGCGTGGTGCGGCATCCATGTCGAGGTTGCTCGACGTGCTCGACGCGGTCCCCGAGGTGACATCGCCCGCTGTGCCGCGCGCATTGCCCCCCGCGCATCGGGGGAGATCGATCACGTTCCGCAAAGTCGGCTTCCACTTTCCGACGCCGGACGGAAGCGAGCCGCGGTGGGTGCTCCGCAACATCTCCTTCACCGTGCCTGCGGGGAGCACGCTCGCCGTCGTGGGCTCGACGGCGAGCGGCAAGAGCGCCCTGATCGACCTCATTCCACGCGTGAGCGATCCGCAGGAAGGGGAGATCCTGCTCGACGACATTCCGCTACGCGAACTTTCGCTCGACGTGCTGCGCTCGGAGATTGGATACGTGCCGCAGGAGAGCTTCCTCTTCAGCGATACGATCGCGTCGAACCTCGCCTATGGGGACGCGACCCATCGGCTCGTCGATCACGCGCCAGTGGACGAGCAGCAGCGCCTCGAGTCGCGGGCGATCGGCGCCGCCGATGCGGAGAGCCACCGGTGGGCGGCAGGCGTCGCGCAGCTCGACGACACCGTCGAGGCGTTCCCGCACGGCTACGGGACGTTGCTCGGTGAGCGCGGCATCAACCTGAGCGGCGGCCAGAAGCAGCGGCTCGCACTCGCGCGTGCACTCGCTCGCCGGCCGCACGTGATCCTGCTCGACGATGCACTGTCGGCGGTAGACACGCACACGGAGGCCGAGATTCTCAGCGGCCTGCGCGGCACGCTGGCTGGCCGCACGGCGGTGATCGCGTCGCACCGGGTGAGCGCCGTGCGCGACGCGGACTGGATCATCGTGCTCGATGGCGGCATGATCGTGGAGTCGGGCACGCACGAGACACTCATCGGTGCGGGGGGACGATACGCGGCGCTACTCATCCGCCAGCAGCTCGCCGAGGCCATCGAGATCGCATCGTGATGAGGGCGACGTTGGCAAACTCTGCGCGGGTCACGTAAAATTGTAAGTATGGAATCCCTCGGTCTTCCGCCCACATCGCCCGCGCCCGCTGAGACGCTCGATGCCAGGAGTCCCCTGGAGGCCCAGCTGCGGGAAGCGCACGAACGGATCGCCGAGCTCGAGGCGCGGGACTCGTTCAAGACGCAGTTCCTCGCGAACATCTCGCACGACCTGCGGACGCCGCTCACCGCAGTGATCACCCACGCCGAAATCCTGCGCGACGGCATCCTCGGCGAGCTCACGGACCGTCAGCTCGAGAGCATCGGCGGCATCATCAACGGCGGCCGCCAGTTGTTGAACCAGGTAGGGGAGATCCTCACGTACGCCCGCGGCGCCGCGGACCAGCTCTCGCTCACACCGACGGTGTTTCACGTCGGCGACGTCGTGGGCCAGATCGCCGCGCTCAACGACTCACTCGCGCGCAAGAAGGGGCTCGAGCTGGTAACGGAGGTGCCCGACGAGCTCGCGCTCGTCACCGCCGACCGTGAGAAGGTCGCGCACATCCTCACCAACCTGCTCGGCAACGCGATCGACTTTACGTCGCGCGGTGGGCACGTCTGGGTGCACGCGCGTCGCGTGGTATGCCCGACGGGAGCGGAGTGCATTGTGGAAGTCGGCGACACCGGGATCGGCATCGGCGCGGAGCACCACGAACTGGTCTTCCGCGAGTTCGCGCAGGTGGATTCGAGCGCGTCGCGGCAACATCATGGCACGGGGCTCGGGCTCACGATCGCGCGGAAGCTCGTGGAGCTGCACGGCGGACGGATGTGGCTCGAGAGCGAGGTCGGCGCGGGGAGCCGGTTCTACTTCACGATCCCGTATCCCGCGCCCGAGCCGGCGTGAGCGCGCCGCTGCCGCACGTCCTCGTGGCCGAGGACAACCAGATGGTGGCCGACGCGATGCGCGTGCTGTTCGGCGAGACGGGGCACCGGGTGAGCACGGCGGGGCACGTCGCCGAGATCGTGGACATTGCGGAGTCGGATCCGGTTGACCTGCTGTTGTTGGATCTCGGGCTCGCGGATGGGGATGGGTTCGAGGTGCTCGCCGAGTTGCGGGCGCGAGGAGTGGTGCCTCGTTCAGTGGTGGCCCTCACAGGGCGTGACGAGCCCGAGATCGTTGCGCGATGCAAGGCGGAGGGATGTGTCGCGGTGCTGCTCAAGCCGGTGCCAGCTCGGGAGTTACTCGCAAAGGCGCGCGAGCTCCTCAAACCCAACGTGTCGTCCTGAGCAGGGGTAGGTACCAATCGCCCTTCCGCGCGCCAAAAAGGACGCAGTATGCCAGTCTCGGCACGTGATACTGCACTTCGCCGTTCCGCTAGAGCCGGCTGCGGAGAAATTCCGGTGTCCATCCTTGCATGTAGTTGGCGAGGATGGTGAAGTAGTCGAACACCATCAGGATCCCGACCAGGATGAGAAGTGCCCCACTTACCTGCGACACCCGCGCGAGGTACGGCCGAATGCGCGTGACCGTCTCCAGGAAGCGCTCCACCGCCACGGCAGCGAGCAGAAACGGCAGCGCCAGCCCAAGCGAATAGGCGAGCAACAGCGGCATTCCCTGCGACAAGTCGGCCGACGCCGCCGTGTACGTGAGGATCGCGCCGAGGATGGGCCCGAGGCACGGCGTCCACCCCGCGCCGAAGGCGATGCCGACGAGCACCGTGCCGAGATAGCCGACCGGCTTGTTCGCGAGGTGCACGCGTCGCTCACGGTCGAACGCCCCCACCCGGATCACGCCGAGCAGGTAGAGTCCGAACACGATGATGAGGAGTCCGCCGAATCGCGTGATCCACACGCGATAGTGCAGCAGCACACGGCCGAGCACCGTGGCCGTTGCGCCGAGCGCGATGAAGATGAGCGTGAAGCCGAGGACGAAGAGGAACGCGTGCAGCAGCGCCGAGCGGCGCGCGCGCGTGAGGTCCTCGAAGCCGACGCCCGTGACGAACGTGAGGTAACTCGGGATGAGCGGCAGCACGCACGGCGACAGGAAGCTCAGCAGTCCTGCCGTGAAGGCGAGTGCAATTCCGACGGAGGCGGGTTCAGCCACGAAGGGAGGTCGATGGTTGGAACAACGTGTGGTCCGGCCAGTATCTTCAACACGCGTGACATGCGCGCCACGTCCAGCCCCGCGAAATGTATCGTCACGCCCTGCTGCTCGCCCGCACCTTTGTGGTCCTCGTCGCGGCGCTCGCGGTTCCGAAGGTTGCACCCGGGCAGGCGACGGGCACCATCTCGGGCGTGGTGGTGGACAGCGCGAGCGGCGCGCCGCGCTACGGCGTGGCGGTTGCACTGGCTGGCACGACCCGCGGTGCCCTGACCGACTCGCTCGGCCGGTTCATCATCCCCGATGTTCCGCCCGGCACGTATCGCCTCCAGACCCGACAGCTCAGCACCCGCAGCATCGAGGTAACGGTCGTGGTGCGCGCGGGCGAGACGGAGAACCTCACGCTGCGCGTGGCGAGCGCACCGGTCACGCTCACCGCCGTGCGGGCGCGCGCACGATCGCCGGAACGAGAGCGATTCGAGCTCAATCCCACCGTCGGATCGATCACGCTGACCCCGAGCTCCGTGACGAACGTGCCGTCGATCGGCGAGCCCGACGTACTGCGCACGGTGCAACTGCTGCCGGGCGTGAATGCGCGCAACGATTTCTCGTCGGGCTACAACGTGCGCGGCGGAGAGTCCGACCAGAACCTCATCCTCCTCGACGGCTACCCGATCTACAATCCGTTCCACCTCGGCGGATTGTTCAGCACCTTCCTCGACGAGACGGTCGGCTCGATCGACCTGCACACCGGCGGCTTCGGCGCGTCGTATGGCGGCCGGTTGTCGAGCATCCTCGACGTCACCTCATCGGATCCACAGCGGCCCGGCATCCACGGGTCGCTCGCCGTCTCGGTGATCTCGTCGAGCCTCTCGCTGGAGAATGCGAGCACCGACGGCCGCTCCGGGTGGATGCTCTCCGGTCGGCGCACCTACGCCGACAAGCTCATCGCGCTGCTGAGCGACCGGACGCTCCCGTACCACTTCTCCGACGGCCAGTTCCACGGCGTTCGCGCGCTCAACAAGGGCGAGCTCAAGCTCGAGGTCACGGGGTACTCGGGCGCCGACATCCTCAACGGCGACTTCCTCGCGCTGAGTGATTCCGCCTCGACCGGCGGCGGCGGTGGGACGTTCGACTTTGTATGGGGCAACCAGTTGATCGGCGCGAAGCTCACGAATCTCTGGCGCGAGGGCGCGCGGCTGCCGCTCGTGGGCGCGGCGGACAGCGTGAGCGCCGAGCAGCGGGTGTCGTTCACGCGCTTCGCGACTGGGCTCGACCTTGCGGGTGGCGCGCTGTCACTGACGAACAGCGTGCACGAGCTCCGGATCGCCGGCAGCCTGCGCTGGAACCGCGGTACGCGCCAACGCCAGCTCGGTTACGAAGCTTCCGGCTACGCGATTCACTACGACGTCGGCTCCGCGGCATCCGAGACGCAGCTCTACACGATGGAGCAGCATCCCACGGCGACGTCGCTCTACTATCAGGAGACCTGGAAGCCGAGCCAGCGGTTCATTGCCGAGGCGGGTCTGCGCGCCGAGCACCTGACGTCGCGCAAGTGGACGGGCGTCTCGCCCCGCCTCGCGGTGAAGTACTTCGCCACGCCTGATCTCGCGCTGAGCGCGGCCGTCGGGCGGTACGCGCAGTGGCTGCACTCGCTCAACCGCGAGGACATCCCGGTGCGCATCTTCGACTTCTGGGTCGCGAGCGACGAGTACACCGAGGTGTCACGCGCGAATCACCTCGTGCTCGGCCTCGAGCACTGGACGTCGCCCGTGCGGTTCGCGCGCGTCGAGGCGTGGATGAAGCAGTACGATCACCTGCTCGAGCAGAACACCGCAGACGATCCGTCCGTGCGTGGCGACGAGTTTCTCGTGGGGCCCGGGCTCTCGTATGGGTTCGACGTGTTGCTGCGGCAGCTCGAGGTGGGTCCGTTCGGCGGATGGCTCGCGTACACGTACGGCGTGAGTTCGCGCGAGCGCGATGGCAATCGGGTGTGGCCCGGGCATGACCGGCGGCACAACCTCAATGTCGTCGGCACATGGAAGCGCGGGGAGCGCACGACCTTTTCGGCACGCATGGGCTTCGCGAGCGGGACGCCGTTCACCGATATCGTGGGGCAGCTCGTGCGCCGCAACTACAATCCGCGCACGCATCTCTGGAATGGCGACCGCAGTGCCGACGGCGAGCTCGAACCGGTTGGTGGTGTGCGCAACGGATCGCGCTATCCGCTCTTCCAGCGGCTGGACCTCAGCGCGTCGCGAATCATGCAGTGGCGTGGCATGCAGCTCACGCCCTACGTGAGCCTCGTGAACGCGTACAACGCGAAGAACGTGTTCCTCTACACGTTCAACTACACGCGCAACCCTCCCACGCGAGAAGCGCAGTCGCAGTTTCCCTTCCTGCCCAGCCTCGGCATGACGATCGCCTTCTGATGCGACATCTCGCGCGGTGGGCCTTGGCCCTGTTCGCGATCGCTTCGTCGGCGTGCACGTTCGACCAGCAGACGATCGGCGTGGCACCAGCGCAGGTGGTGGTGCATGCGGTGCTCGATCCCAATGCGCCGATCCAGGAGATTCTCGTCGAGCGCACATTGACGGGCGCGGTGTCTGTGCGTGAGGGCGTACGCTACGACCCACTCGATCCGATCAACAGCGGCGAGGGGGTGCCGGTGGTGGGGGCACAGGTCACCATCGAGGGCCCCGACGGCGCGATCGGTGGATTCGAGCGTCGAGTGCCGCCGTCGCCATACGGCGGTGGACGATACGAGGTGAAGCTCGGCAATGGAGCGGGCAGCACGCCGGTGCGGCCGGGCGCGCGGTACACGCTCACGGTGCGCACGTTGGATGGCGCGATCGTGAGGGGGACGACCACCGTTCCGAACGCGCGGCCTGCGACGCCGAATGAGGTGCCGAGCAGCTTCGACCGCGATCGCGATACGC
This sequence comes from Gemmatimonadaceae bacterium, assembly GCA_046596395.1. Classification (GTDB taxonomy): domain Bacteria; phylum Gemmatimonadota; class Gemmatimonadetes; order Gemmatimonadales; family Gemmatimonadaceae; genus AG11. The sequence goes on along the minus strand of JBKJMP010000362.1, from coordinate 5,466 downwards.
TGCGGCTCGCGTGGGCGCCGGTCCCCGGTGCGCGGACGTACGGACTCCGCGTCGAGACGCCGTTCGGCCCGTTCCTGCTCTTCAGCGATTCCACGACGCTCACGCTCGGCGGTGAGCTGCGCAACTTCTTCGCCGAGGACTTGCAGCGGCTCTGGATTCCCGGCTTTCGGCAGACGGTCACGGTGTTCGCGGTGGACGCCAACTTCTTCGACTACTATCGCTCGCGAAACGACCCGTTCACGGGCTCGGGCATCATCAATCGTCTCGAGGGGGGCATCGGCTTTTTCGGCGCGCTGGCGCTGATCGAGTCACGGACGCTCGACGTGACGCAGCAGCCGAAGGATGCGACGATCGAGGGGGAGTACGAGGTCTCGAATCCGCCGCCCGGCCCCCGGGTGGTGGATGTGTTCAGGCTCTATGTCGAGACGAAGGGACCGCCGATGTCGCTCAGCGGATGGTACCAGGTCGATCGGACGAAGCCGGCGCGGGATGGCGTTGCGGGGGCACGCGATGGGGAACGGATCGAGCTGGAGTTCCTGATGGATCAGGATGCACGACGCCGCCGGGCGACGTTCGTTGGCGTTCAGATGGGGGATTCGCTGGTGGGGGCGTACAATGGCGCCAGCGGCCGCGTCGTGTTCAGGCGGCGTCGCTGAACGTCGTTGTCGAGTGCAGATCCTTCGCTTCGCTCAGGATGACAACACTCGCTCAGCCGGACAGGACCGCGCGGAACTCGTCGCCTGACATCCGCATCGTCTCGTCTGCATCGCCCGACCGCCGCTGTACTCCTCGCACGACAGCGTCCACGGTCACCAGCGGGGCATCCGCCTCCTCCGTCACCGAGACCTCCCACTTTCCACGATCGAGGCCCTTCAGGGTGTGACGGTACCGCGCGCTGAACACGATGTAGCGCGACGGCGGTGTCACAATCCGCTCCTCGAACTCGGGGGCGGCTGGAACCGCGTCCCGGTAGGGCGACTCCTCGATCACGTCGTCCGCGATGAATGACGTCTCATCGTCCACGTGCTCGTCCACGGTGGCCTCTTCGGCCGTCTCCAGCGCTGCGACCTCCACGGCCTCGGAAGTCGGCGACTCGCCGCCGTCAACGTCGAGTGTCAAGTGGGGCTCGCGCTCCACCGCGATCACGGCGACGCCACTCTCCACGCCGCCCTGCCGAATTCCCGGGAAAAGATGCACCTCGATCACGCGCTCGGCGTCGAGCTGCTTCGCGATCGAGTTGACGAATCGCGTCTGGATCTCCTCGTTCACGTCGGCGCCTGGCGCTGGTCGAGCTCGCGCTCCACGTAGAGCCGCAGGATGTGCATGAAGTCCTGCGCATTCGTGACCACGCCGAACGCCTGATGCGTGCCGCGGTCCTTCAACTTGCTCACGACGAACTCCAGTGAATCGACGCAAATGGTGGAGAGCTCGCGGAGCGAGCCGTCCTTTTCGGTGACGAACGCGGGGAGCATGTTGCCCGTCGCGATCGCGTGGAGCGCCGTGGCGATCATGATGGCCATCGTGGCCTTGATCGCGTGCGCGCGCATCGCATCCTGGCCCGCGAGCGCGTCGGTGATAACGTCGGGCAACGGGCCATCGTCGCGGATCGAGCCCGTGAGGACGAACGGGATGTCCTTCGTCACGCACGCGTGCATGATACCGCTCGTGATGGTCCCGTCCTCCACGGCCGCCTTGATGGAGCCGGCGGCGCGCACCTTGTTGATCGCGCGCATGTGGAGACCATGTCCGCCCTGCGTTGACTCCCCCTGCCCCGTCATGCCGAGCGTGGTGCCGAAGATCGAGGCCTCGATGTCGTGCACGGCGACGGCATTGCCGGCGAGCAGCGCGCCGACGAAGCCATTCTGGATGAACCAGACCATGTCGCTGCGCGCACGTGAGTGAACGAGGGCAGGCCCGGTGACCCACACGGGATACCCGCCGCGCTCTCGCTCGTCGATGAGGAGACGCGCCATCAGCGAATAGTCGATGGGCTTCTCGCGCGAGACCTCACTCGCCATGAACTTGAACTCACCGTCGTCGTCCTCACCGAGAAAACCGGCGACGTCCACGTACACGCCCTCGCGGCCATCCTCGGCCTCGCCGACGGCGACGCGATCGCCGCGACGGACGCGCCGGCCCTCACGCACCCAGAGCTCGCCCGCAGCGTCGAGCACGAGCGCCGAGTCCATGCGCGGCTCGCGCGGCATGCGCCACGTGCCATTCACGCGCACGTACGTCGGCAGGTTCGTGGTGGAGAAGAAGCCTTCGGGGAGGACGCCATCGGCCGATGCGGCAACGAATGTTGCGTCGGGGAATTCCGCGAAGGGCGCCTGCGTGAAGTCGGGATGCTGGTAGTCGGTCACGGTCGTAAGATCATTGGGGCGAGGGGCGTATACAAGCGGGATACCGGCACGAGAGGCATCGGGACGAGAGTCCTCTCGTCCTCTCGTCCTACAGGAGTGCCACCGGATCCCGATCGAGCGTCATGCGCAGCCCGAACTGGTTCGGCACCTCGAAGCGATTGACGAGGTACGTCGCGATGCGACCGAGGTCCTGGGGACGCTCCGCCTTGATGAGCACGTGCCACCGCCAGCGGTTCTTCACGCGCTCGACCGGACAGGGGGCTGGCCCGATGATCGAGACCCCCGCTGCCGGTTGTGCCGCAAGCAGCCTGTGCAGCCAGCCCGCGAGACGAATGGCGAGCTTCGACGTCGCCGCTTCCTCGGTGCCACTCACCACCACGTTCGCGATTCGCACATTCGGAGGATAGGGCGGCTGCACGCGTCCACCGAGTTCTTCGCGTACGAACTTGTGATAGTCGTGCGTGACTGCGCACTTCACCGCATGGTGTGTCGGCGATCGCGTCTGGATGAACACCTCGCCCCCCTTTGGGCCGCGCCCCGCACGTCCCGCCACCTGGCTCAGGAGCTGAAAGCACCGCTCCGACGCACGAAAGTCCGGCAGGTTGATGCCGACGTCCGCATCGATCACCCCCACGAGCGTGACGTTTGGGAAATCCAGCCCTTTCGCGATCATCTGCGTGCCGAGGAGGATGTCCACCTCGCCGGCGCCGACGCGATCGAGGATCTCGGTGTGCGCCCACTTGCCGCTCGTGGTATCGACGTCCATTCGCGCGGTGCGCGCCGTGGGGAAGCGCTCGTTGAGCATGCGCTCCACCTGTTGCGTGCCGAGCCCGCGCTGCCGGAGACGCATGCCAGAGCACTGCGCGCAGCTCATGTGCATCCCTTCCGCGTGCTGGCAGTAGTGACACACCAGGCGCTCTGGGGTGCGATGGTACGTGAGGCTGATGCTGCAATTCGGACAGACGGCGACGTCGCCGCAGGTGCCGCACTGCATGAACGCCGCGTACCCTCGGCGATTCAGCAGCAGGAGGCTCTGCTCACCGCGCGAGAGACGCAGCCGCAGCGCGTCCTCGAGCACGGGGCTGATCGCCAGCGAGAACGCGGCATCCTCCGTGGCGGTATCGCTCGGCTTCGACTTGGTCTTCGCCGCGCGCAGATCCACGACGTGGACTGCGGGCAGCTTCGCCCCGCCGGCGCGATCGGGCAGCGTCAGCAACTCATACTTCCCCGAGGTCGCATTCACCCAACTCTCGAGGCTCGGCGTCGCGCTGCCGAGGACAACGACCGCTCCTTCGCCGCGCGCGCGCACGATCGCGACCTCGCGTGCGTGATACCGCGGCGTCTCGCCCTGCTTGTAGCTCGACTCGTGCTCCTCATCGACGACGATTGCGCCGAGGTCGCGGAGCGGGGCAAAGATCGCGGAGCGCGCGCCAACAGCGATGCGCTTCTCGCCGCGGCGGAGCGCGAGCCATGCGTCGTAGCGCTCGCCGTCGGACAGCGCGCTATGCAGCACGGCGACGCTGTCGCCGAACACGGCGCGAAAGCGGTCGACGGTCTGTGGGGTGAGGGCAATCTCCGGCACGAGGACGATCGCCGTTTTCCCTTCGACGAGCACGATCCGGCGCAGGAGCTCGAGGTAGACGAGCGTCTTGCCACTGCCGGTGACGCCGTGGAGGAGGGCCACCTGCCCCGGTGCGGCGCGCGCGAGCCGATCGATCGCGTCGCGCTGCGCGTCCGTGGGCACGTGCGTGTCGGGCGCACGTTGCGCGCGCGTGAGGAACGGATCGCGCTCGACGGTTTCGGCGGTAATGGTGATGTACCCGCGCTTCTCGAGGCTCTTCAGCACGCTGGCGGAGAAGTCGAGCTTCTCATTGAGGAGCTCAACGGCGATACGGCCGCCTAGTTGCTCGACGAGCTCGTAGACTTCGCGCTGCTTCTTCGCGCGGGCGAAGACCTCGTCGCGCTGGAGCAGTGAGGGGAGCTCGGTCGTGATCTCGACGACGCGGCGCGTCTTGCGTGCCGGCAGCGGGACGTCGGCGCCGGTGAGTCCTGCGGGAAGCGCGGATCTAAGGGCGACACCCAGCGGGACGACGTAGTACTCGGCGATCCATCGGCAGAGGGCGAGCATGGATTCGTCCATGATCGGGGCCTCGTCCGGGGCCGCGATGATGTCCTTCACCTTCATGCCGCCTTTTGGGGACGCCTCTCCAATGACGATGCCCAACTCGCTACCGTTGCGGAATGGGACTACCACGCGCGAGCCAACCGCCGTACAACCACGTACCTCGTCGGGGACGCGGTACGTGAAGGTTCTGAATAGGGGCAGAGGGAGGGCGACTGATATCAGGGGCACGTCATAAAGTAGCCGACTACAACTGCCGTACTTCGTATGGCGTACGTCGTACCTCGATTGGCATACTGACCCCAAGAATTAACTGGACAGATGCTCCTGTCCTGCCGTACGCCGTACCTCGTACCTCGTACCTCGTACCTACTGCGACGCGACGCGGCGAAATGGCTACGTCCGCACCCGAATGATGACGGCATTCCCAGCCGACGGGTGCATCATACGTCGTGCATGACTTCCGTCGCCTCCGCGTATGGCAGAAATCGCGCGACTTCGCCGGCGCCGCCGATGCGGTGACGAAGACCTTTCCTCGCGTGGACCGGGGAGTGGTCGGGGGACAACTCCGTCGCGCAGCCCTCTCCATCCCAGCCAACATCGCTGAAGGATGCGGAAAGGGCTCGCGGAAGGAGATCGTGCGCTTCCTCCAGATTGCTTCCGGATCAGCGCGCGAGGCGGAGAGTCACCTCCTCATCGCAACGGACCTGGGCTATCTCCTGGCTTGTCGTCGTGACGAGCTCACCGCGGAGGTCTGCGCGATTCAGCGTATGCTGATGGGCCTGATGGACAAGGTCTCCGGTAGCTCCGCCTAAACCATCCTCGCCGCACGTACGACGTACGATGTACGCGATACGTTCGTCCGAGAGTTGGTTGCCCGAATTCCTGGGGGTTGGGTGCCAATCGCGGTACGACGGACGTCATACGAAGTACGGTGGTTGGCAGTTTATCGGTATTTCACCCCAATTCCGTCCCCCCCCC
>JBKJMP010000355.1:0-2997 GCA_046596395.1 Gemmatimonadaceae bacterium | reverse complement strand
GCTGCAGGCCCTACTCGAGGAAAAATACGCCTAATATGTTCGACGACCTTCACTCCGACGGCCCCATCGAGAGCCGAAAGCGGACGTCTGGCCCCCGGCGCAGCATCCCGCTTACCGACCGCGAAGTACCGCTCGGTCCTCCGAGCTCGACGATCTCGCAGGCTGTACATGCGTGGCTGGATGGCAGCACCCCGGAGCGCGACGCGCGCCGTGGCGAGTGGTCGCGCGACGTGGACTTCTGGAAGCGCCTCGACGACGACCTCGCCGCTCGCCGCCGCACCCGCACGCCCGACGGCCTGCAGATGCGCATCATGAACGCGATCCCGCAGCACGCGCCGCAGCTCATCACGCCCTGGTGGCGTCGCGAGTTTGTGATCACCCCGTCGAGCGCGATCGTCACGGTGGCGGCACTCATGGCGGCATCGGCTGCGGCAACGACGCTGGTCCTGCGGTAGGTAGGCGTCGTCCCGCGGTGCAGTGGGGTCAGAGTCGAATCGACTCTGACCCCTTTTTGTGCCGCTACGAGACGCCGCTCAGCGCGATTGCGTCAGCTGCCACGTGTTGGAGGTTCCCCCGATGGCGATGCTGCACGTGTACCCGCCCGATCCGACGTTCGCCCCCGCGACCGCGGACGCGTTCATCGTCCCGGTCCACGTAGCGGTGCTGCTATTGATAGGGCATACCGAAGTGAACCTGACGGCGCCGGCGGCGTCGACGGTTCCACTAGAAATCGCGCCGTCGGTGCTCGAGATGACGCCGTTCCTGATGTTGATGTACCGCGGGGAATTGATGGTCGAGGTCGCGCCGCCGGACGCCGGGGTCCTGAACAGGAAATCGTACGTCCCATCGTACTTGCCGGATCCGGTCGTGGGAGCGGTGCCGACGCCGGTGCCGGAAATCGGAAGCGTGTTCGTGCCGCTCGTCTGATCGCAGGTCACCGTCAGTGTTCCGTTATAGCTCTGCGCCGCGAGCGGCGTGAAAATGATCGTCACCAACTGTGACGCGCCCGCAGGTATTTCTCCCTTCGTCCAGCTCCCCGCAAAGACGCCACCGGGCGGCGCGGTCATCCCGGTGACCGTCAGCGTCGAGTTTCCGGTGTTGGTAATGCTGAAGGAGAGGCTCGCGGACTGACCGATGTTCACGCTGCCGAACGCCAGGCTTCCGCTCACCGCGATGATGCGCGTCGGATCGCCGAGTGCGAAGGTCGCGGTGACGGTCTGGTTGCTTTTCAGCGTAAGGGTGCACGTCGCCGCGCCGCCCGCCGGACAGGCTCCCCCCCAGGTGGAAAACGTCGATCCGGCGAGGGCAGTCGCCGTGATCACCACGGTGGTGCCCGCATCATATGTTCCGCCGACGAACGTCGATCCCGTGAGAGCGGTTCCGGCGACCGCGCCGGCCGGAGCCACGTTGGGCGTGACGCCGGGCGGATTCACGAACACGGCTCCATTGCCCGCGCCGGCCTTGTTGACGGTCAGCGTCACCTGAATCGGCCGCACCGTGATCGTGATCGTGCTCTCCTTCTCGGCGCACCTTGCGGTGACGACCACCGTGCCGGGACTGGTGCCATACCCTTTCCAGATCCCGCCCTCTCCCACGAGCAGCAGGATGCTCGGGTCCCCCGAGTTCATCGTGCACACCGCGTTGGGAACCTGAACTCCGCCGGTATTCACGCCGGTCGCTCCGAGTACGGTGACCTCGCCGACGCGAGGGTTGGATATCGTCGCGGTGATCCGGACCGATGCCACGAGATCTTCCGGTCGCGTAGCCGCGTCGCCTCCACACGGCCCCGCGCCGATCAGGATCGTCGCCGACAGCGCGGTCGCGAAGGATCGAATGGCGGCGGAACTTCTCATTGGCTGTGCGAGCGGCATGGATGTATCCGAGTGTGGAGGGTCGGGATTGGCGGGAAGGGCGCAGGTTGCCACAACCGCCTCCGCCTGTACGTTCCTCCTGTCAAAGGTGCGCCTCAGCCATGTCCCAGATGGAGGAATGAGCGTGTCTTCAGCGTTACAGGCGCCCTGATTCGCCATGATTCATCTGTTGTTGCTCGGAAACGTCGAGCTGACGACCGATTCGGACGAGATTCACCAGGCGCCGCTACGGCATTCCAAGCGCGTGGCGCTGCTCGCCTTCCTCGGTGTCGCCCGCCCGATCGGGTACCATCGTCGCGACAAGTTGGCGGCGCTCTTCTGGCCGGAGCTGCCTACCGATCGGGCACGTGCCGCGCTCCGCACCACGATCTCCCGACTGCGTGACGACTACGGCGCAGAGCTCATCCTCGGCCGCGGCGCCGACGAGATCGCGGTCGACCTCACCCGGATTCGCACGGACGTTCTCGAGTTCGATGCCGCGATTGCTGCGTCCCGCTTCGACGAGGCGATCCGACTCTATCGCGGACCGTTCCTGGACGGCGTGCATGTCGAAGGGGCGGGGGAGGAGCTCGAGAACTGGATCGTCTCCGAGCGATCGCGACTGCGCGACGGGCTACTGCGCGCGCTTGCCGGGCTCGCGGCCGCCGCCGAACAGCGCGGCGACCTCGCGGCCGCGGTGACGGCGGCACGACACGCGCTCGACGTCGCACCGAACGACGAGACCCTCGCTCGGCGCGTCATCCTGTTGTTGGTGGCGTCAGGCAATCAGGGGAGCGCCATGCAGGTGTACGACGAGTTCGTGCGCCGCCTGCGCGCGGAGTTCGGCGTCGAGCCCGCGGAGGAGACCACGGCACTCGTGGAGCGGCTACGCGCGCGAGCTGCTCCGCGGGTTCCGGCCATTCCGGGACTCGTCGCTCGAACGGATGACCCCGCAGCGGAAGCCGTCGCGGCATCGCTCGAGCCAGCGCCTGCCGTCACGGTGCCGACGCGGCGCTCCTTAAATACGATGGCCGTGCTCGCAGTTGTCGCCGTACTGAGCATCGGCGGCTGGCTCGCGATACGCGGAAGGACTGTCGCGTCAACGGCGCCTGTCCTCGAGTGGCAGCCGGTGACGCCAGGGGGCCGG
>JBKJMP010000215.1:0-7307 GCA_046596395.1 Gemmatimonadaceae bacterium | reverse complement strand
GGCCAGGTCGGCGAACCGAATCGTGCCGCGCGCATCGACCTCGCACCGGTATATCGCCACGGCGGCCGTCGTGCCAGCCCACTCCTCGCGCGTGTCGCGCAACTCATCCGCGTCCTGTTCCTGTCGGATGCGCAACTGCGTTACCGAAGCCCACGGCAGCTTGCGCCGGTAGTCGGCGCACGCGGCGGCGAGCGGCCCGTCCATCGTCGGTCCATGGAAGAGCAGGACGACGTTGCGAACACCATGCAGGTCTATCAGATACCGACATTCGCGCCGCAACTGTTGCGCGCGCGTAAAGTCGCGCCCACTCGAGGTCAGCGCACCGGCACCTCCGGGCACATAGAAGCGATCGTATCGAGTCGCCTGCAGATGGTGACCGAGGAACTGGTCGGTTGCCTCCTGGAGACGTCCATCGGAACATGCGACGACCAGCGTGCTCGGACGCTCAGCCGACCAGTGCGCGAACACCTCCGTCATGATCGTCCTTCAGGCATTTCGGTTGCGGCGACAAGCATTCGGATCATCCCCTTCATGCTGGCGCCTTTACGTGAACGCTGTGGATGACGTTGCTCGTCCGCTAGGCCACTCGCGTTTTCGCGAGAATGATTTGCCCCTGATGCGACGCGAGGTGCGTGGTACGGCTCAGCAGCACGCTGAAGCGAGTGCGGTGCGGCTCCTTCGCCAAGTCCTCGTCCGATACTGCCGCTCGCCGGCGCCGAGCAACGGAAGCATGCGATCGTGCACGGCGACGAGGTGGCCGAGGAGGTAGACGAGGCGATTGCGTCCGGGGGCGATCTCGAGGTCGAGCTCTTCGTCGGAGACGTCGGCGAAGAACTTCTCGGCGCGGTCGACGTTGGCATTCCACGCGCGGAGCGCAGCGTCGACGAGTTGTTCGTCTGCGGTCATGATCGGTACGGTTCGGTTGGGTGTCGGTGACGAACCCGCCCAGTGCCTCAGCGGTTCATGGCGCGGCATCCTTGAATGTGTACGCGAACTCGTAGGAATGCAGCGTTCCCTCGATGATGATCGTGAATGCGCCCGCAAGCCCGGCGAGCTGCCCGGTACCGGAGCCAGGAACGACATTGACGGTGAGGGACATCTCCCTGCCCTGCATGCTGCCATTGTGCTGGAGGACGAAGGTGCCCTGTCGTCCATCGAGGGTGCCGGTGACCAGCTCGACCGCGACGTAACCGGCGCCGCTCCCATCGGGGCCTGGTAGCCGAGCATGGTGCCCTTGCTCGTGGCGTCGAGGGCGCCGTGGAAGGTCTTGTCGAGGACGAGGCGTCCGAAACCGCCACCGGCGGGGTCGTCTGCGAACTGCGGAATGACCTTGACGTCGAACGTTCCCTTTGCGCGATGCGTCATGACGGGGTGGGTTGACGCAGGCCGCGTCTGCGGACGACGCGTGGCAGTTCTCGCATGCGCGGTATCCGGCGTCGCGCGAGCTCGCCCTGTATGTGGAGCACTATTGGTCGGTGTGGTGGGACCTGCTGGGACAGACGCCGCACCGCGTGGAGACGTTACCGCATCCCAGCGTGCATATGGGGTTCGAGCATTCTCGGCTATAGTGATCAGGCGCACTTCGCGCGCGACTTCAAGGCGATGGTTGGCACCTCGCCGCGCGCCTTCGCTGACGGATCGGGTAAGGCCGAGACGTAGCGGAACGAAGGACGATGCCCGTGTGCTGAATGCCCGCGTTCGTTCTATGCGGTGCGTGAGCCGGACTTACCCTTCAGATACGCGCGCAGGGCCTTATTCACTGCGCTTGCCGATGGAAACACGGCCACCAGATCCAGCTCGAGCACCACGATGTTGCTGCCACGAGCAAATGCCTTGGCATACTTGCCGCGAACACCGCCACGGAAGTCGTACTCAGGACGCATTTCCGGGCGTGCCCGCGTTGGTGAAGCGGCACTTGTACCAGCGCGGACCGATTTTCTAGCCTTCTTCATATAGGTTGCGCTCGCTGCGCGTGGCGATTCGAGCACTGATCAGCTGGTACTCGTCTCTCGGCGCGCTCGACATGCACGACGACGAGACTTCGACGGTTAACTGACAGCCCGATGAGGATGAACCGCTCTTCGCTTTCCGAGTGATCTGGATCGGGAATCGTGATCGACAACGGGTCTCCGAACGCGGTGGCGGCCTCCTCGAAGGACACGCCATGCTTCCGACGGTTGCCGGCGGCCTTCTGCGGCGACCAGGTGAATCGGAGTCCCATCCTCTCAATCTACATCAGCGCTTCCGCACCGGCCGTCCTGAAGAAGTGGATACCACAGGCGCGAGTTAGCGGATCGACACACAAATAGCATCGCCGTGCGTGATTGGGCCGGCGCGCACCGCACTCCAGCCGCTCGCGGTTCGAACAACCTCAAACGACTCCGCATTCACCGCTGATTGCCATTTCCGAAACTCCGTTGCGGTCTCACCCCAGCTCACGTACGGCAGCGGGGCGCCGGGAATCGCAGCTCGCGACCCGCCCGGCGCCCGCTAAGGTCCTAGTCCAGCATGTTCGCAGGCACCTTTCCGCCATTCTCGGCAAGCTTCCGAACGACTTCCTTGTGCAGCCAGGTATTCATGGCCGCGCTGTCGTCGGTGCTGCCGGTGTAGCCCAGCTCCTTCGCGAGCTCCTTCCGCTCGGCGAGGCTGCTCTCCATCCCCACGAGCTTCATCAGATCGACGATCGAGTGGCGCCAGTCGAGCTTCTGTTTGTTCTCCGCCGCGAGTCCCTCGAGGACTGCTTCGACGTCCACGTCGGTAAGCTGGGGGGCAGTGGGAGCAGGAGCGGTGTAGCTGGCTGCGGGTGCATTCCCGGCGACGGCGGCATTGGTCTTCTTCTCGACCGAGCGGGCGTACCGGCCACGGATCTTGTCCATCAGGTTTCCGAAGATGCTCACGACGGCCTCTCTATGTGTGGTGACGTGTTGTGCTGTGGTCACCAGGGAAGGCAAGTAGTGAACCGAGATGAATGGCGGGCGCGGCTTCATAAGTATCAACTAAAATATAATTTAGGTACATCGAAACCAATGTTGGCCATGGAAATCGCCATCGAACGCATGACTGGACTGGCCTTTCTCGCCGTCGGGCTGTCCTACCTGCTTCGCCCGCACGAGTGGGTCGAGTTCTTCGCGCAACTCCGCGCAAAGGGTGCCCCCGGCGCGTTCATCAATGGAATGATGAGTCTCTCGTTCGGAACGATCATCGTCGGATTCCACGGCACCCAGTGGAGCGGATGGGCGATGCTGGTGACGATGCTCGGCTGGGGGCAGGTGGTGAAGGGGTTCATTCATATCTGCTTTCCGGCCCACTCGCTGAGGAGCTACGGCGCCGCCTTCAGCTTGTCCCGCGTCGGCGACTCGTCCTCGTTCCACGGGAACGGCGCGCCCTTCACCTTCCGCGGATAGACCTCGTCGAGGTTGCTCGCGTCGTACAGGCGGCCGTTCTTCATCACGTACTTGATCGCGAGCGTGTTCTGGAGGTTCTCGAGCGGATTTCGGTCGAACACCACGAGGTCCGCCAGCTTGCCCACCTCGATCGAGCCCACGTCCTTGGCGAGCCCGATCGCCTGGGCGCCCTGGATCGTCGCGATCTTGAGCGCGTCCATCGGCGTCATCCCCTCGCCCATGCCGATGCTCCACAGCTCCCAGTGGTAGCCGATGCCCTGCTGCTGGCCGTGCGAGCCCACGCCGGCAATGCCACCGGCATCGACGAGACGCTTGATGTCGGTGCCGATCGCCTTCATCCCGTACTGCGAGTCGTGGAACCAGCCGGCCTGGCCCATCGTCGTGACCGCGCCAGGTGATCCGCCGCGGCGCAGGATCTTCCCCTCGAGGTCACTCCACGGCGTGAAGAGCTGGAGCTTCGCGTCGTTGAGCAGATCCATCTTCTCGTACCAGTAGTTCTCTGCCCACGGCGAGCCGTATGCCACGACGATCGTCGGCGTGTACGCAATGCCGGAGAACGCGAGCAGCTTGATCACGTCGTCCTGCAACGGATACGTCGGGATGGTGTGCTCGTGCCCGCTGTATCCGTCGATGGCCTCGGTCATGTTCATCTTGACGTCGAGCCCACCCTCGGTCGTCGGCATCAGCTTCAACTCGTTCGCCGCCTGGATCACGTACTGGCGCACCTCACGATTGCCGGTGCCGTACTGCTTGATGGTTTTCGTGTCGTAGTAGTCGGAGTACCGCCGCAGCACGGTGCGCGCATTGTCCAGCGTCCGGATACCCTCGGCCGAGAAGACGCCGGGGCCCGTGGAGTAGATGCGTGGTGCGAGAACGCGCCCCGCCTTCTCCGCATCCTCATACGAGAGGACGTCGGTGGAGCCGGTTTGCGGGTCGCGAACTGCCGTCACCCCATAAGCAAGGTTCGCCGCATAGCTCCACACCGGATCGCGATGGATGCCGTTCGCCACGCGCAGGTGCGCGTGCGTGTCCACGAATCCGGGGGCAATCGTCTTGCCCGAGACGTCGATCTCACGCGCGCCAGCAGGCACCGCGAGCGAACCGCTCGGTCCTACCGCAGTGATGCGATTGTTCGTGACGATGATGTCGCCCCGCTCGATCACCTGCGTGCCGTTCATGGTGATCACGCGCGCACCGCGGAGTACTGCGGTCGCGTTGGGCATGTCGCGCGTCGCCGAGATAGCGATACGGGTCTCGGCGGCCTTGTACGTCGGCAGCGGCGGACGTCCGGCCACTCGTCCCGCTCCTCGGCCCCCTGCCGGCGCATCCGCCGTGGAATCAGGACCGGCGTCCGCAGGTCGAGCATTCGCCTTGCGCACGGAGTCGTCGAACGTGGTCGCACGCGCGATGTCGTAGACCGCGTGCGCATTGCCGATCGACCAGTGGATGCGGTTGCCGTCGCCGCTCCAGCGCGGGAATTGCGCGCCGATGTCGGTGAGCTTGCGTGACGGGAATGCCTGTCCGGCGCCGGGTGCTGCGCCAGCGTCACCGCCACCACCGCCGCCACCGCCGACGGTGATCGTCGGCTCGGGACCGCCGGGCCACGGAATGTCGGGGACGTAGTAGAGCTCCGTGCCGATCAGCGCGAGTGCGCGCTGCCCATCGGGGGAAATGCGCGCCCAACTCGCACCAGCGCCACGGCCGCCCCCGCCACCAGCACCCGGGGGCGGGCTGCCCACGATGCGCAGGATCGACTTGATGTCGGTTCCGTCCCAGCGCATGGAGTACAGGCCGCGCTGGCCGCTGTAGCCGAAGATGCGCGCCGTATCACGCGCACTGAAATGCACGTCTCCTGCGGCGTCGGCGATGAACGTCGCTGCGCCACCTGCTGCCGGAATCCACACGAGTTCACCGCCTCCCCCGCCGCGCCCCGTGCTCGTGCGGAACGCGCGTGACGGAGCGCGCGACGCGAGGATGCGCGTGCCGCTCGGGTTGTAGACCGGAGACGTCCACATCCCCTGCTGTGGCGTGAGCCGCTGCGGACGTCCGCTGCCGTCGCTGCGCATGCGATTCAGGTAGCCGATGCTGTCGTCCCAGGTGGTGTACGCGATCCACTGGCCATCGGGGCTCCAGGCCGGTTCGAACTCGCCGCGATCGACGTTCGTCAGGCGCTTCGGTGCGCCGCCCGGATAGTCCATCACGTAGAGCCGGTCCAGCGCGACGAACGCGAGCCGCCGGCCGTCGGGGCTCGGCGTCGCATCGCGGACCTGCTTCACGGTGAACGTCGCCGAATCGGGAATGCGATAGTCGAACGCGACCTTGGGGCCGAGTGCCTGGAAGACGTCTGCCTCGAAGGGAATTTCCGTCGCCTGCTTCGTGGCGATCGCGACCTTCCACAACTTGCCGGCCCACGTGGTGACGAGATGCTTCGAATCCGGCGTGAAACTCATGCCGGGATAGACGTCGAGCGTGGCGAGCGATTCCTGGTCGTCGCGCTGCACGGCACCCGTGAGCCACTCCTCCTCGTTCGTATCGAGGTTGCGAATGCGGAGCCGCGTGTGATCCACGTAGCGCGTGCCGTACACGAGCCACTTGCCGTCTGGGGAGAGCGTGGGCCGGAACGCGGAGCCCCAGCGGTTCTCCTTCGTGGTCACGCGCCCGGTCTCGCGGTCGTACTGCATCAGGTCGTAGTCGCCGAGCGGTGTGTTGTAGACCCAGCGCCCGCGGCGTTCGGCGAAGTAGATGTAGCGGGGGTCCTTGCCCATGGCCGGACCTTCCTCGCGCATCACGTCTGCTCCGGGAGCGGCTCCACCGGCGCGTCCGGCTGCCGTCGAATCGCGGATGAGCTGGATGCCCGCGCCGCCCGTTGCGGGAAAGAGCCAGAGCTTCGCGCCGCGCGTGGCGATGATGTACTTGCCGTCAGGGGTCCAGATCGGGGATTCGTACGTGTTCGTGTTGCCCGTGGTGATCTGCACAGTGTCCTTCTTGTCAACGGAGATCGTCCAGAGGTTGTAGCCTCCGGAGCGATCGCTCACGAACACGATGCGCCTGCCGTCGGGGGAGAAGCGCGGTTGGGCGTCGAAGCCCATGCCGCGAGTCAATGCGGTAGCCCGTCCACCAGTGATGGGCATCAGATAAAGGTCGCCGAGCAGGTCGAAGGCGATTGTTTTTCCGTCGCTCGAGACGTCGGACGACATCCAGTTGCCCACCTTGGTGGTGAATGACAGGGTGCGCGTCGGGCGCAGTGGCAGCCCCTCCTGCATGGAGTCGCGCGGGATCGCGGGTCCGGCGGCGCGTTGCGCGTCCGCGATGACCGGGAGGGAAACGAGCGCGCCGATGATGGTGCGCGCGAGTCGTGAGCGGCCGGATGACGGACGGAGCATGGACATGCGTGGATCCTCGATTTGTTCGACGGCACGAATTGGCCGACGACGGACGTGAAGCTGCAGGCCGGGCGGGATGCGGGCAATAGGACATCCACAAGTGCCCTTTGCACGGCAACAGCTCCGGCACGGAGGACACGGAGAACTCGGTGAGCACGGAGAAGACCACACAGCCACTTCCCTGCAAGAATCGAAAGAAGTTCATGCAGTTCTCCGTGGACTCCGTGTCCACTCCGTGTTCTCCGTGTTGAGCCGAGAAAAAGAGCTATCCACCACTTGCAGTGACAACCCGAAATGATCGGACAGACTGGCTGTTTCAGGAGGACGGACACGAGTTAGAATACCGAATGCCGTCGTCACGCCCCTCTCGTTCGCTATCACGCGCCGCCGCTGTTGTGCTCATCGCCGTGGCGGCTCCCCAAATGCTCACGGCGCAGCAGGTCGAGGCGTCCACCTCGTCAGCGGCTACCGTCCGTGAACCGCGCGTCTATCCACTCGACCCCGAGCGCGCGCCGCGGCC
>JBKJMP010000163.1:0-11148 GCA_046596395.1 Gemmatimonadaceae bacterium | reverse complement strand
CCGCGCGCGCGCTCCAGGCGCAGCGGCGCGAGCTGCAACTCGAAGGCGCGGCGCTCGATGGGGCTCGCGTCCTCGACGCGGATGGGACGGCCGGCATCCGTATTGTAGTAATCGGTCTGGGCAGTGATGGATCGCCAGCTCGGCGAGATGGCGAACGCGAGAAGCGCAAGCGCACTTCGCCGTGCGAGAATGGACCGCATGTATTGTTGTGTCTCGAGAAGGACGTGGTGATCGCGTGCTCAGCAGCGCGATCGGCGAACACCGGAGGGTCGGGCTCGGCTACGCCTTCGGGGGCGGCGGCTCGGGTGGCGCCACGAACGACGCGGGAGCGTCGGGTGCGGCCGCGCTCGATTGCACGGATGGTACGCTCGCGTCCGCGAGCACCACGCGAGCCTGCGCGACGTCGCTCACCACGCTGCAGGCGATCATCGCTTCGCAGCACTGTTGCTGCACGGGCTGATCCGCCGGAAGCGTCTCGGCCGGTGCGTCGTGATGCTCGTGCGCGCCCGCGCTCGCCGTCGTGGTCACGCACGACGCTTCGCCAACGACCACCGTGAGGTGGATCATGGCGAGCGACGACAGCAGCGCGACGAAACGGCGAAGGGGCATGAGGGGGGAAACGCGAGTCACGGGTCCACACAACGATTGGTGCAACCTAATCGGTTTCGCACCAGCCGACGTCTAACGCGTCAGCGCTTGACTCTCTACCCCACTAGAGGAACTATGCTTCGCGTCGTTGGGTGAGTCGATCTTCCCGTACCGGAGCTCTGCATGGGGACCCTGCACGCGACCAGGCTGATCCAGATCAAGGTCAGCGGACTGATGTGCTCGTTCTGTACGATGTCCGTCGAGAAAGCGCTCGGACGCATTCCTGGCATCAACAGCGTCCAGGTGAATCTCGTCCACGGCATCGTCCTGGTGGACGCCGATCCTGACCGCGTGACCGAACAACAAGCCGCGCAGAAAATCGAGGCGCTCGGCTATACCGTCGTCGCGACCGAGGCGGCGCAGTATCGAACGGACGAGGTGTTGTTCGGCGTCATCCGGCGGCGAGGATTTCTCGCAATGGCGCTCGCGCTCGGCGACACGCTGCTCGACCCCATGAATGCATTTGGCCTACCAGAGCGGACACGCGCCCTCGTCAGCGGCGTGGTGGCGCTGGTGGTGCTCGCGTGGGTGGGCTATCCGATCCTGCGAAAGACGCTGATGGCCGTCAGCCAGCGCGTCATCAACGCGAACGTGTTGCTCTCGAGCGGTGCGTGGGGAGCCTTTGCGATCGGTATCGCGCACCTCGTGAACCCCGGCGCATGGCCAAACTTCTTTCCCATCGCTGCGTGGTTGATGGGATTGCATCTGTTCTTCGGTTATTTCAAGCTCGGCACGCGAAAGCGCGCGGCGGAGTCGGTTCGCCGGCTCCTGTCGCTCCAGGCTCAGGACGCTACCGTGCTGCGTGGCGTCGCAGCGGTGAGCGTACCGGTGGAGGACGTACGACCAGGCGAGCGGATTACCATCCGGCCAGGTGAACGCGTTGCGCTCGACGGCATCATTCGGAAGGGTCAATCGAGTTTCGATGTCTCGGCGGTGACGGGCGAGAGTGCACCGGTCTATCGCGAGGTTGGCGGCGAGGTGGTGGGCGGAACGATCAATCTCGATGGTTTCGTCGAGGTCGAGGTCACGCGCGCGGCGTCGGACAGCTTTGTCGCGCAGGTCGTTCGGCTCATGCGGCAGATCGAGGAGCGGAAGCCGCCCATCCAATTGCTGATGGATCGCCTGATGAACTACTACGGTCCGGTCGTGTACGCGATTGCCGGGTTGTCGTTCATCGGCTGGCTGCTCGTCACGGGTGACGCGAGCCGAGCCGTGCTCGTTGCCGTGTCGGTGGTGATTCTTGGCTACCCATGCGCGCTGGGGCTGACGACGCCACTCATCCTCGCCATTGGTGGCGGTCACGGGATCGCTCGCGGGTTGTTGGTTCGGGCTGGAGAGTTCTTTCAGGCACTCGCGGAAACGGACACCGTGGTTTTCGACAAGACGGGTACACTGACGTACGGTCGCCCCACCGTGCGCGCGGTCATCCCGTTCGAGGGAGACGAGGCAGCCCTCCTCGCAACGGTCGCGGCAGCGGAGGCTGGGAGCGAACACCCGCTCGGTGGCTCCATCGTGCGATACGCGGAGTTCCAGGAGGTTCGCGTCCCAACGGCGACCGACTTCCGTGCGACTCCCGGCAAGGGGGTGTCGGCGACCGTGAACGGGCAGCAGGTGCTCGTCGGACGACGGTCATTTCTGGAGGAGGAGGGGGTGCATTTTGGTGACGATCGAGCTGCAGCACTGACGACCGCGATTGCTGCCGAACGGGAGATGACGGTAGTCTACGCCGCACTCGATGGTCGTCCGCTGGGGGCGATATCGCTGCAGGATATCCCGCGTCCAGGCACGCACCGTGTCATCGCTCGCCTCGAGGAGCTCGGCATTCGTACGGTGATGCTGACGGGAGACAATCGGGCTGTCGCGGAAGGCATCGGGCGCGACCTCGGAATCGGGACCGTGCATGCCGAACTGCTTCCCCACGACAAGGTCAGTGTCATCGAGCAGCTTCAGCGGGAGGGCCGCGTCGTGGCCATGGTGGGAGACGGCATCAATGACGCGCCAGCGCTCGTGCAATCGGATGTCGGCATCGCGCTCGGCGCCGGTACCGACATCGCGATGGAGTCGGCCGGTGTCGTCCTCATCAGCGACAAGCTCGGCAAGGTGGTGTCCGCGCTTCTGCTCGGCCGTGCCTCGCACGCGAAGATGCGTCAGAACATCGTGCTCGCTGTCGCCTTCAATGTGTTCGGGATCTCACTGGCCGTCCTCGGCCGGATCACGACGCCGGTCGCCATCGCGGTGATCGTTGCATCCGTCTTTGCGGTATTGCTGTCCACGCTCTCATTGCTCCGCCTGGATCTCGCGGGCGAGGACATCATCCCTGATGGCGACACGACCGAAGCCATCATCCCCGCGCGACGCATGCACTGCGAGACGTGCGCGCGGAAGATTACGACTGGTCTCTCGAAGCTCGATGGCGTGAGAAAGGTCTCGGCAGACGTGGCACGCAAGGAGGTGATGGTTGCATTCGACGCCGCTCGCGTGACTGAAGACAGACTGCGCGACGAACTGACCACGATGGGCTTCCGGTGATGTCCGGAGAATGACAATTTCACCGCTGCGGGCCACATGACTCCTGCTGACTTCATCGACGGCCTTTCGGCGTCCATCGCGGCATATCCCATCGCCGCGGTGATGGTTGCCATCGCGGGCGGCATCTTTTCCACGAGTACGTGACCCTGTACGCTCCCTGCGGGCGTAGGGATCGTGTCGTACATCGGGTCACATCCGCCGGCGACGAGTGTCCACAGGCGGCGCGCTGGCCTGGCGCTGACGGGTGTGTTCTTCGTCGGGCTCGTGATGACGCTCACTGCACTCGGTACCGCCGCGAGCCTGGCCGGACGCGTGCTCATGAACTGGGATGGCCCGTTCGCCCTTGGGGCAGCGGTCCTCACCTTCGTCGCTGGTCTCGCGACCCTTGGTGGGCCCTGGCTTCGCCGACGTGTGCCGGATCCAGTGGTGCGACAGCGAACGGGCATGGCGGGTGCTTTTGCCTACGGCGCCGCTTACAGCGTTGCGACGATCACGACCTCCGCGGGACCCCTGATTCTGCTCCTCACCGTTGCCGCGGCGATGGGTCGCCCTGCATACGGCGCTCTCCTCTCGCTGAGCTACGCCATTGGACGCGGGATGCCGTTCGTGTTCATCGGACTATTTGCCGGCGCGCTCGGCGCATGGCTCGAGCGCGTCACTCGCGCTCGACGTGTCGCGGAGGTGGTGAGCGGCGTCGTACTCGTGGCGCTCTCCGCATATTTCGTGTGGCTTGCGGATGTTCTTTCGCGTGGCTGACATCGACGAGGCTCCTGGACATTCGCGCCAAGGAGGAGTGCCATGAAGCATGCGCCAACGCGGAAAGCGGCGAGCAGCGCGACAGCGGTCACATCTTCGCCGTTGCGTTCACGTGCGCGTCTGGCGGGGGAGGTTGCCAGGGAGCTTGGAATCGGCGTGCAGACACTTCACTACTATGAGCGAGAGGAGCTGATTCCGCCCCCTGTCCGCTCCGAGTCCGGATATCGATTGTATACGCCGGCGCACGTGGAGCGAGTAGCGTTCATCCGGAAGGCCCAGTCGCTCGGGCTTCCGCTCGAGGAGATCCGTCATGTCCTCGCGCTGGCGGACGAGGGCTCGAGCCCCTGTGGTCGTGTCGAGCGCGCTCTCGCACATCAGCTCGCCGAGGTAGACACGCGTCTCGCTGAACTGCGCAGCTTTCGTGCGGATCTCGCGAGGTTGGTGACTCGCGCGCGCGCGCCCGGCGAAAAGGAACCGGCGACCGTATGCGCCATCGTTGAGGGTGCCGTTACGCGTGGGGGGAGTGGCCGCGCGCCAGCGGCGCTCGCTCCATCAAGGCATGGCCGCCGATCTCGATCCTCACGATGAAAGGCCACTTATCCAGCTCTTGGAGGGGGAGTCGTCACGAGCGTGGCGCTGTATTTCAGCGTCGCTATCGCGGCAATCATCTGAGCGATCGTGACCTTGGCTGGGTCGAAGGTGACGACGGCGGTGCCTTTCTCGTAGCTCACGTCGGCCTTCGTGACACCCTTGAGCCTCGTTAGAACTGCCCTGGTACTGAGCACACATCCGGCGCAGGTCATTCCGCGAATCGCGAGTGTGACTGTCTGTGGTCGTTGCGCCTGTTCCGCCTGTACGTTCGCCATCGGGGTGGTCGCGGCCTGCGCGGGCGCCTTGCACAGGTCGCAGACGGAGACGAAGCTGGCAATGCCCACCGCCACGGCGATGGACAAGAGTTGTTTCGTGGTCATGGCATCACCTTCGGAACGGTTGGAACGCGCGTAGTCACAGGAGCAACAGCGACCATCGGGGGAACGTGAGAAATGCGAGTGCGAGCACCGTTGCGACCCAGAGAATCACGCGGTCCCGCGCGCGACTGTGTGGCACGGCACATTGTCCGTTCGGAGTACCGGCATCGGTAGCGCCAGTCGCGGCCGGCGTGTAGGGTCGACGCCCGTACACCACATAGAACCCAAGACCGAGCAGGGCGATCGTCAGCACGGTGAAGACCGGCTGCAATGGCTCGAACGTCGTCGCCAGGCCGGCACCGACGCCGAAGGCGACGAAGACCAGCGGGCCCACGCAGCAGAGTGATGCGAGGAATGCGGCCGCCACCGCACCGAATGCGGCGAACAACCCGCGCCCTGGTGTTCCCGCCGCGGGCGCGTTGGCGAGCGGCTCAGCCATGCTTCATCACCTTGGCCAACGCGCTGCGAAGGCTCGCGAGCGCTGCCTCGCCGTGCCCCGCTTCTATCTGTCCCAGCACACACGTTGCCATGTGCGCCTGGAGAAGTTCCGCGGCGATTCCGTTGACCGCTTGCTTGAGCGCCGAGACCTGCACGAGCATTTCGTCACATGATTTGTGCTCGGCGAGCATGCGCTTGACGCCGCGCACCTGGCCCTCGAGACGTGAAAGCCGGTTGTAGATGGCACCCTCTGCTTCCGGAGTCAGGTACAGGTCGTCCGTGTTCGCGCGCTCGATCTTCGGCAGCGCGCCCCTCAGCGACTTTACGCGCCGAGTCGCGCCCTTCTTCGCCGACACACCGGTCTTCCTCGCGGCACTCATGCGCAACAACTCAGCTTGGTGATGTCCGCACCGAATCCCTGTGCCGCGAGCTTCATGCTTTCGCCCCAGGTCAAGTACGCGTGCAGTGTTCCGGAGAGATCGCGTGCGGTAAGGCCGAAACGCACCGCAAGTGCGGCCTCCCCCATGAATTCGCCAGCATGCGGGGCCACGGCATGCACGCCGAGAATCCTTCCGCTCCCCGACTCTGCAACGATCTTGACCATGCCGCGCACGTCGTGGGCAACCAATGCGCGCGGTACCTGCGCCATGTCGACGACACTTACATCCACGTGGATGCCGGCTGCACGAGCTGCAGACTCGGTGACGCCCACGGAGCCAACCTGCGGATCCGAGAACGTGACACTCGGCACGACCGAAAGATCGAGCTCACGCGGCTCGTCGCGTGGTGTCCCCGTTGGCGCGAGGCTCTTCATTGCATTTTCGGCAGCCACACGACCGCCTGCCGCTGCCACGTAGACAAAAGCCGGGCCTCCAGCAACGTCACCCGCCGCGTATACATCGGGATTCGATGTGCGCATCGAAGCGTCCACTTGCACAAACCCTCGAGCAGACACCGCGACGGCGACATCGCCGAGTCCCAGCTCACTGGTGTTTGGCCGCCGACCGGTGGCCGCCAGGACGCGTTCGGCTCGTAGTCGGCCTTCGAGACGTCCTTGGCGGACTGTGGCGACCACGTCGCTGCCGTCCGTCTCGACGCTGATAGCCTCAGTGCCGATGTGGATCTCGAGCCCTTCCGCCTCGAGGGCTGCGCGCAGCGCCTCGGCAATGGCAGGATCTTCGCCGGACAGCAGATGCGGCCCGCGCTGCACGATCGCCACCTGCACACCGAAGCGCGCGAACATCTGACCAAGCTCCACACCGACCGGCCCGCCACCCAGCACCAGGAGCGACTTCGGGAGAACTTCGAGTGTCATCGCCGACGTGCTATCGAGCACGTCGACCGCATCGATACCACGAATCGACGGCTTCATGGGGCTCGTTCCGGTGGCGATAATCACCTTCCGTGCGGTGTACTCGCTCTCGCCAATACGTACGCGCGTGAGTCCATCCGCCGTTGCGAGCAGGCGCGCCTGTCCCTCCAGGCGAGTGAGTCCGGGATAACTCGCGAGGACATCTGCGTATTTTGCCTGCCGCAGCTCGCCAACCAGCGCGTCCTTTGCACCGACGACCGCGCTCCAATCGAGCCCGGGCTGACACGGAGCGATTCCCGGAAAGCCGCGACGAGCAGAATGGTAGTGTGCCGCTGCTTCGACGAGCGTCTTGCTGGGAATGCACCCCACGTTGACGCAGGTTCCTCCAAGCGTGCCGCCTTCCGCCAGAGCGACCGTGCCGCCCATGCCAGCCGCCTGGATCGCCGCAGCGACTCCCGCGCCTCCTGTACCAATGATGAGGAGATCGAAGTCCGAGAAGCCGCCAGCGGGAATGGTCATGACAGAAAATTAGATACCCTGTGTGGTATTTGCCAGTGGCGCTTTCCCCGACACACAGTATACCACATGGGGTATGTCATTCTTCTGGGAGGAGCGTTGACCCAGATAGCACAAACTTCCTGACTCTCTCGAGCTACTTCATGGCCTTCATCATCGCTTGATGCATCTGCGTGAGCCGCACCAGCCGTGCCTCGTGCGCCGGCATGCGCGCCTGCAGCTCGGCTGCTCCCAGGTCCGGCATCAGGCGCAGGTCGGCGCGCAACGAATCCACCGTGGCCGTCCACGCCCCGTCGGCCGCCATGTTCATGTCGCGCATCTGCTTGTTGTACTCCGCCATCATGTTGGCGGCCATCTGTCGATGACTGGCCATCATCGCCTTCATGCCATCCGGTCCCGCCTTCCGCATCGCCTCCATGTGCGATTGCATGTCGGCGGCCGCTGAGCCACCGGAGGGCATGCTTCCCATCCCCGGCATCGACTCCATTCCGCCAGTGGAGGGAGCGGGCGTCGCCACTGGAGTGGTATCGGCCGAGTTCGCGGCCTGCTCACCCGGGCCGCAGGCGACGAGGGAGATCGACACGCCGAGCAGGAGCATCGTGATTCGTGTGGGCATCGTTCGCTTCTCCGTTCAGTGAATGGGTGGAGCGGAAGTCGCGTGCCGGAGTGACCGCTCCTTCCAGAGTGAATAAACCGCCGGGATGACCACCAGCGTGAGCACCGTACTCGACAGCATGCCTCCCACCATCGGTGCTGCGATTCGCTTCATGACGTCGGCACCCGCGCCCTGACTCCACAGAATCGGAATCAGGCCGGCCATGATCGCCGTGACCGTCATGATTTTCGGGCGCACGCGCTCCACGGCGCCATGCGACACGGCGGCATCGACGTCGCTTCGCGTGCGCATTTCTCCCAGCGCGAGCCGCTCCCGGTAGCTGTGGTCGAGATAGATGAGCATGATGACGCCCGTTTCCGCCGCTACCCCAGCGAGCGCGATGAACCCGATGGCCACCGCAACGCTCAGGTTATAGTCGAGGAGCCACATCAGCCACACCCCGCCCACGAGGGAGAATGGCAACGAGAGCATGACGAGCAAGCTCTCCGTTACGCTGCGAAAGTTGAAGTACAGGAGCAACAGGATGATCGCGAGCGTAATGGGCACCACGACGCGAAGTCGCGCAGTGGCGCGCTCCATCGCCTCGAACTGTCCGGACCACTGGAGACGGTAGCCGGCCGGCAGCCTGACGCGACGCTCCACCAGTTCCTGCGCTTCCGCAACATAGCTGCCCACATCGCGGCCGCGGACGTCCACGTACACGATGGCGTTGAGGTATGCATTCTCCGACTTGATGAGCGTCGAACCGCGCGTCACGCCAATACGCGCGAGTTGGCCGAGCGCGACCTGCGCACCCGATGGCGTGGCGACGAGCACCGCGCGAATCGCGTCAGGATCATCGCGCAGCTCCCTCGGATACCGCACCAGTACGGAGGAACGCTCCCGTCCCTGAACCACCTGGCCGGCCGGCATCCCGCCGATGGCCGCCGCGACGGCCGATTGCACGTCGTCCACGCTCAACCCGTAACGCGCTGCGGCACGCCGGTCGACGTCCACGTCGAGATACCGGCCCCCGATCGCCCGTTCAGCGAATACCGCACTCGTGCCTTGTATCGAAGGGAGGAGTGCCTCGAGCTCCTTCCCGATGCGATCGAGCGTCGCGAGATCGGGCCCGAAGATCTTGACGCCGACAGGCGTCTTGATGCCGGTCGTGAGCATCTCGAGCCGGTTCCTGATCGGCATCGACCACATGTTCGCCACGCCTGGCGTCCGCACGCGTGCATTCATCTCCGACACCACGGAGTCATACGACACGCCGCGCCGCCACTCGTCCTCAGGCTTGAGGATGGCAATCGTCTCGATCATCGACATTGGCGCCATGTCCGTCGCCGATTCCGCGCGCCCGATCTTTCCGAGGACCATCTGTACTTCGGGAACCGACTTCAGTGCCGCATCTCGCTGTCGGAGGATGTCCTTCGCCTGCTGGCTCCCAACACCGGGGAAGAGCGATGGCATGTCCATGACGCTCCCCTCGTTGAGCGGTGGCATGAACTCGCTCCCGAGCCGCGACCACGGCAGGATCGTGATGGCCAGGATCACCACCGCCCCTGCAACTGTCGCCCACCTGAACCGCAGCGCCAAGGCGATCACTGGGCGATACGCTCGAATGAGCAGGCGGTTCACGGGATTCGCGTGCTCGGGCCTGATCTTCCCGCGTACGAACAATCCCATCATCACTGGCACGAGCGTCACCGACAGCAGCGACGCCGAGGCCATTGCCAGGGTCTTCGTCCACGCGAGTGGCTTGAAGAGTCGTCCCTCCTGCGCCTCGAGCGCGAACACGGGGAGGAACGACGCCGTGATGATGAGCAGCGAGACGAACAGCGCCGGCCCCACCTCGTTCGACGACTGGATGACGAGTTCCCACCGCGATCGCCCCGGTTCTCCCTTCGCCACGACCAGCTCATTCCGCTCCACGTGCTTGTGCAGGTTCTCCACCATCACGATCGCCGCGTCGATCATCGCGCCGATGGCGATGGCAATACCGCCGAGACTCATGATGTTGGCCGAGAGGCCGAGGACGCGCATGGCGAGGAAGGCCATGAGGATGCCGATCGGAAGCGTCACGATCGCCACCAGCGCGCTGCGCGCGTGGAGAAGGAAGAGGAGCGTGACCAGCGCGACGATGATCGATTCCTCGATGAGCTTCTCCCGGAGTGTCGCAATCGCGCGCTCGATCAGTCCGGACCGGTCGTACCCGACGACGAAGACGACGCCGGGCGGTAGCGCACCCTGTAGCTCCGTCATGCGTGCCTTCACGCCGTCGAGCACCTCGAGTGGATTCTCGCCGTACCGCATCACCACCCAACCCGTGACGATTTCTCCCCGCCCGTCGAGCTCCGCGATGCCCCGCCGGATCTCGGGTCCGAGCTGCACGGTCGCGATGTCGCCCACCGTGATCGGCGTGCCGCCGGGACTCTGGCCCAGCGATGCGGAGCGAATGTCGTCGAGCGTACGAAAGCGTCCGCGTCCACGAACGACGTACTCCGTGCCGCCCATCTCGAGCACGCGTCCCCCCACATCCTGATTCGATGCCTGCACTGCAGCCACGACCTGCCGCATCGACAGGTTGTACGACAGGAGCTTCGCCGGCTCCACCTCCACCTGGAACTGCCTCTCGAATCCACCGAGGCTGGCGATCTCCGCCACGCCCTTCACCGCGGTGAGCGCCGGCCGCACCGTCCAGTCCTGAAGGCTGCGCAGCTCGGCGAGATTTCGCGTGCCCGTGGTGTCGGTGAGGATGTACTGCATCACCCAGCCGACACCCGTGGCATCGGGTCCGAGCATCGGCATGGCGCCGTCGGGAAGCCGATCGCGCACCGTGTTCATGAACTCGAGCACGCGCGAGCGCGCCCAGTACAGGTCGGTGCCATCCTCGAACACCACGTACACCGCTGAAAGCCCGAACTGGCTCATGCCGCGAACGACCTTGGTGCGTGGCACCTTCAGGAGCTCGGTCGAGAGCGGGTACGTCACCTGATCCTCGACGACCTCGGGCGCCTGGCCGGCCCACTCGGTCATCACGATCACCTGCACGTCGGACAGGTCGGGCACCGCATCCACCGGCGTGGTCAGCATGGCCCAAAGTCCGGCAAGCGTCAGGACGGCTGTCGTCATCAATACCACGAGCTTGTGCCGCACAGACCATCCGATGATGCGCTCGAGCATCGGCTATCTCCGCTTCGTCGAGGACGGTGCGGCGGGCGAGACCTGTGCCGGCATGTCCATCTTCATGTCGCCGGAGCCGGTCTGTCCCATCATCGCGCGCATCACCTCGCCGATGTTCGATTCGCTTTCGAGGAGAAACTGCGCGGACGTCACGACACGCTGCCCGGGCTCGAGGCCCGCGAGCACCTCGATGTAGT
>JBKJMP010000538.1:0-13905 GCA_046596395.1 Gemmatimonadaceae bacterium | reverse complement strand
CTCATTCGCCGCGTGCGTCGCGCCCTGATCGCCCGTCGGCGTGTGCAGGTGTTCAAGGCGCATCTCGACGAGCGCTACGCGGGGCTCTATCACGTCTCCAGCCACGACGGACGCACGGTCCACGCGGTGCCAGTGGACTCCCCCGCGCAGATCTCCGCGGCGCTCGAGCGCGACACACAGGTCGTCGCGATCGACGAAGCGCAGTTCATGCCCGCTGGCATCGTGGACCTCGCCACGTCACTGGCGGCGAGCGGCCGGCGCGTGATTCTCGCCGGCGCGGACACGGATTTCCGCGGCGAGCCGTTCGGCCCCATGCCGCAACTCCTCGCGATTGCGGAGCAGGTGGACAAGCTGCATGCGATCTGCGTGGTGTGCGGCAACCCGGCCAGCCGCAACCAGCGCCTCATCGGCGGCCGGCCGGCGCGCTACGACTCGCCAACGATCATGGTCGGCGGCGAGGACAGCTACGAGGCGCGATGCCGCAGCTGTCATGTGGTGCCGAGGAGGGATGAGGACCAGTTGCTGATTGGGGGCTGAGAGGGCGAGAGGACGAGAGGACGAGAGGACAGTTGCTTCTTCCTCTCGTCCTCGCTTGCCTTTTCCTCTCGTCCTCTTTTGCCTTTTTCTCTCGTCCTCTCGTCCTCTCGTCCTCTCGTCCTCTCGTCCCGGCGTCCAGTCAGGGACTCGGTGTCAGCGACTGGAAGTACCGCGTGTGATCGAAGCCCGCGGGATCCAGCTCGAGATATCGATTGTCCGCGAACCGGCCAGTCGTGGGGAAGTACGGCGGTGGATTGATGACCGCGCAGCGGTCATACGAATACCGCTTGGCATAGCCGTAACCCGCGGTCGTACCTACCGGACCGCGCACGTTCTGGATGATGCCGCCCGACAGGTAGATGCAGCCTCGCCCGTTGTTCACGCCGTTGCAGTCGTTCACGTTCGTCGGACCCGTGTTGTGATTCTCGGCGCGGAACGAGTCGCCGAGCGCCATCATCACGCCGTGGATGTAGAAGTCCTTGGTGTCATCGAGCGAGAAGTACATGCTGCTGCTCACCGCGGGCGGATCGTTGAGCGCGTTGTCGGCGATGACGATATCGCGATCGGAGATCAGGCCGAGGATGTCACGACAAATTCCGCGCACCGGGTCGGTGGCGTAGCGGATGTCGTCGAGCAGGACAATGCTTCCCTTCGCGTACAGCGTGATGCGGCCATTCACCGTCCCGCTGATGCCCACGTTACCCGTCGTGTGGATGACGCCCTTTGCATTGCTGTTGAAGCCGCGGTCAATGGGGTAGAGATACGCGGCGTCACGCGGACGCCGCGCCAGCACCGTCGCGTTCACGACCGCCGGGTTCAACTGCCAGCTGCCGAACGCGCCGCGCGGTGTGAACGTGGTATCGGTACCGCCCTTCTCCCTGGCTGCCGCGGTATAGGCTCCACCCGTGAGAGGATCGACCGCGCCCGTCCCGCGATCGATGTACACGAGATGCGGATCGCCCATGAGGAAGCACCGTGAGCCGGCGCGCGTCATGATCTGCTGCACCGTGCCGGTCGTATCGTTCCGGGCGTTGATGGTGGCCGTCGTGGCGCTCTGGCCCTTGGCGAGGTAGCTGTTCCTGACGAGGGTGTAGAACCAGGCGGCCTTGTGCTGGCTCGCCGGGAAGAACTGCATCTGGTCGCCCGCCGCTGTGCGGATCGGATAGAACACGCCGCACAAGTTGATGGTGGACAGCGGCGGGGCGCTCGAAACACCGCCCGGCCAGTCGCCGCGCACGAGCGTGTCGCGACCGGCATTCGCGCGATACAGGCGGAAGAATCCCTCGTTCAGGTCCGTCGAATCATCCGGTGTCGCGCTCAAGTCCTGCGAGATGAACTCGATGCGATCGCGCACGCTCGCCGCATTGTTGCTCACGGCGGCGTTCGTCGTGAAGTTCCACCCGCTCGACGTTGCGATCAGGCCAAGCGTGTTGAGAATGGCGACGCTCGGAAGGGGAATGGGCCTCTGGTATTCCTTCTTGCCCTTCGAGAAGACACCGTTCGATGCGCCGTTCACGAAGAACACGGTTCCCACCTCGTCATGGAACGTCGCGCCCGTCGAGTGGACCGTGATCGTGTCGTTCGACCACACCGGTCCCCACAGCTCATCGCCACCGCCGAATACGATCGTCGTGGACCCGTTGTTTTCGCTGTTCGACCAGTATGCGTACTTCGCGAAGCTATCCTGCGTCAGCTCGAGCCGGCGAATGAAGCCGTTGCCCCGCTGGTCGCGGGCCTCGGCCACGATGCTCGAGAAGCGCCCGTGCTGTCCACTCGTGGAGCCCGTTGGCCCAACCCAGACGTTCACCTTGATCCCCGGGATCGCGTTGTTGTCCGCGCCGATGATCGTGTGATTCGCGAGGATGACCGTGTCGAGCTGGCCAGCGCTCCGCATCGTGAGGATCGACGGATCCGAGTTCACGCGCGCCTTGCCGATGGAGAGCGCGGCCTCGGCGGCGAACTTGAGGTCGCGCTCACGGTCGTACGACTTCGCGAGGAGGTTCGCGTTGGATGCCATGAAGATGGATGACATGGCGAGTGCCGCCATCGCGATCACGAACACCATCACGAAGACGAGCGCGGCACCGCGCCGCGGCCGTCTCGCCGGCACGCGCGTCTGCTGACGTCGGCTCGCATGAGAAAGGGCACGCATGTTAGGGCTCCTTATGGAAGAACTCTGATCGACGCCGAGTTCGTGGCGGCCGAAAGGTTCGGCGTGCAATCCTGGGCGGCGATTCCGTACACGTACGTTGAATCAGCCACGACTCCCGCGTCGTCGAACGTGTACGACGACGACATCGACGCGGGGATGCTCGAGATGACGTCGCCGAATCCGGTCTGGGATGCGAGGCGGCGGAAGATGGCGTAGCGCTCGATGTCGCGTTCGCCGATGCCGTCATCGCCCGACCGGTTCCACTGCAGCCTGACGAACTTGTTGACCACCCACGGCGCCGAGGACCACGCGAAGGGCGTCCCGGTCGGGAGCGGCGGCTGACCACAGCTGGTGCGCTGCAGCAAGCCCGCGTTCATGAGGCGCACGAGCGTCTCGACCGTGCGCAGTGCGTCGGTGCCGGTGCGCGGATCGCGCGCGGCGGTGAGGAAGTGCACCCGAACGGCGCGAATGCTGTCCGTGAGCGCCTTGCGCCCCGTGTCGTCCTGCGCGCCGTGGATGATGCCGTGATACAGCGGCATGATGTTGCGCGGAATGGGCACCAGGCGATTGAGCGTATCCGTCTTGTAGTACGTGAAGAACGGCATCGTGTCGCGCGAGTCCCGCACGATCCCGCGCGCGATGAGCGTCGGCGCCACTGCGTTCACGCGGCGGAACAGCAGGTAGTCGTTCGTGATGGACGACGTCGTCGAATCGGGACGCAGGTAGTAGCTGATCGTCTCCGCACCGCTCGGCACCCCCACGGCCGCCGTGTAGAGCGTGTCCGGATAGCCCTTCGTGGAATTCGGCAGGCTCCGCCGTTCCGTCTTGAACATCACGCGCGCGGCCGCCGTATCGGCGTCGCGAAACTGGTAGACCGCCTTCACGTCGCCGGTGTCCACCGACACCATGTTCGCGTTGAAGGTCATGGCCATCGAATCGACCTGGACGAGCATGGGCTGCGCATCGGCAACACCCGCCCCGGCCTGGCGCAGCTCGCGCTCGATCTGCGACGCGGAGAACTGCGCGTTCTGCATCGCCTCCATGCGCGCCGTCTCGCGGTTCACGAGCCCCGTCTGCTTCCGGAAGAACTGCACGGCCGCTCCCGTGATCACCATGAGGAGCACCATGGAGATCAGGACTTCCGCGAGCGTGAAGCCCGTGCGTGAGCGCATCAGAATGCCGCGATGGCTGTGGTCTTCGAGACCGTCTTCCGCATCGCGGGATGCGTCACGGTCACGGTGATGACCTTGTAGTCGACTGAATCGGTGATCGCCCCGCCGATGCGCACGACCTGCGTCCGCACAGCGTACTTCGAAAAGTCCGCCTTCACGGTATCAAGGCGCATCATCGAATCGATCGCGGCAAACGTCGGCTGTTGCCGCACGCCATCCAGCCGAGTGGATGCGATCTCGTTCGCCAGCACGATGAGATGCGCCTGCCCCGTGGCCTGCGCGAACTTCGCGCTGAACCCGCCCAGAACGAGTACCACGCTCACGAGCAGGAGCATGGCGACGATGATCTCGACGAGTGTCATGCCGTCGCGCAGGCCGCGGATGACCGGCCGTCTGGACACGGCGATCGACACCCGTCTCATCGGACCAGCTGCCACGTCGCGCCGACTCCGGTGCCGGACAGCCGGTAGAGCTCCGTCCGCCCGGTCGAGCGCGTCAACGTGATGGCCCGGTAATCCGTCCGACCCTTGTGGGTGCTCTCCACGTACATCTCGGCATCGGACGTCGCCGAACCGTCGCGGTGAAAAATGATGCTCGGCATGTTGTCCACCGTCCGCAGGAGGGACCCGACCACGGAGGCCGACACCGAGATGGTGAAGACTCCCTTCGGCGGCGCAGCAAAGCGGTTCCCCTCGCCGGTCGGGCGCCAGAACTTCCACTCCCGGAGCTGAATGGTTCCGTCATTGCTGCTGTCTTCCGCGATCCGCAGGCCGAACGTGATCGTATCCACGCTCACGATGACGTCGTGCTGTCGCGTGAGCGACGTCCGCTGCGCCGTCTGGATCACCGAACGCACCTGCTGGGCAGCGGCGTCCGCCCGATACGCCGATAGATTCAGCTTCGGGATGACGAGGCCCGCGACGATGCTCATGACGACCATGACGATCACGAGCTCGATGATCGAAAATGCGGCGCGCGATCGCCGTGCGGTGCGGCGGAGGCTGCAGCCAGGGGTTCGGGGTCGTGGGGGTCGCACACTGCTCCCGGGTGACGGTGTCTCGCCGCGGACGTGCCGGTGCGGCGATGGTAGACGCTAAAGCCGCTGGTTTGGGCGACTATCACTATCCGGGACGGCAACGTCACTTCGTGCTTCCCACCACCTTGCACGTGACAAGTGATCGGCCATAGCGTGGCATCGAGCCATGCAGCCGACCCATTCACCCCCCCATGTCAGTCATCGCGACCCTGCTCCCTCAGCCGGTGCAAGTGCAGCGCTTGCGCAGTGCGTTGCGCGATCGCCACGAGCTCAACGAGTGCGCCGACTGGGCCACCTTGGTGCGGGTATGCGACCGCGAGCCGGTGCGCGTGGCCGTCGTGGACCTCTATTGGGACGGCACGCCGGACTTCGAGGGGGTCCGCCAACTGAAGCAGCGTCTGCCTCGCCTCACGCTCGTCGCCTACGTGAATCTGGGCGCCGAGCGTGGCCACGATCTGTTCGACGCGGGCCGCGCTGGGGTGGATGGGCTCGTCCTCGCCGGACAGGATGACAGCCCCCGACCGCTGCTCGCCCTCATCGAACGCGCCGAATCGAAGAGCCTCGCCGGCCTCGTCCGGCGCGCCCTCGACGGGATCGATCCCGTGGTGATGGACGCCGTCCTGCTGGCGGTCACTCGTGCGCATGAACGCCTCTCCCCCCAGGCGCTGGCTCGGCTGCTGGCGCAGCCGCGTCGCGCCGTCACCCAGCGCCTGAGCGCCGAGGGGTTTCCCCCGCCACAGCGCTTACTCACGTGGGGGCGGCTCATCGTCGCCGCGCACATGCTCGAGGACCGCCACCGAAGCGCCGACCGGGTCGCCGGCACCCTCGATTTCCCATCTGGCAGCGCATTTCGAAATACCTGCCAGCGCTACCTCCACGCCACCCCGGGACAGGTCCGGGCGAGGGGAGGGGCAAATTATGTCGTCCGGGCGCTTCTGCGGCAGGTACATTCCCGTGTATCGACCACGCATGAGCCCCGGTTCCGCTCGCCAACCCGAACACCGTCCCTGGCGTTTTGAACCATCAACGATCGAGAATCAATCGCGTCCGCTGCCGCGGTCTGCGCGTTCCCCGGTAACCACCTGTGAGGCGTCTGATGGCTCCGAAGCAACTGATTCGATCCGTGGTGACGATGATGCTTGCCCTCGTCGCCCCGATTGCCTGTGTCGGCGACGGCACGTCGTCGCCGCTGGCCGCACCCGGTGTGTCGTCCCACGGCGCGGCGCCCGCGATCCGCGGACTGGCCACGCCGCGCGGAAAATCCGGCAAGGTGTTCAAGTCCACGGTCTGCTCCACGCAAACCATGGCGAACGGATCCGGCGTGTTCGGGCCCGGTGGCGGGACGCTCGTGTTCGGCACGTCGAGCCTCATCATCCCTGGCGGCGCGCTGCGCGACACGATCACCATCTCCGCCATCGTCGTGGACACGACCACGTCGCGCGTGGAGCTCCTCCCGCACGGCCTGCAGTTCGAGAAGCCGGTCGGCCTCCTGCTCGACACGTCCGGATGCGTCATCGACGGAACGGCGCCGAACGTGGTCTACCTGAGCGAGAGCGGCGAAGTCCTCGAGACCATTCCCGCCGTGTACGACCCGCGGTGGCAGACCATCGCCGCGCCGCTCAATCACTTCTCCGGGTATGCCATTGCGTTCTGATGGCGGTCGCACCTTGACCGCTGCCGTGATGCCGTGATCGGGCCGGAGCAACTCGCCGCCGGACAACGGGCAGAAACCGCCGGAGACTTCGTCTCCGCGGCCGCCGCCTACCGTGCCGTCGTCGAGGTCCCGGACGAGAATCTCGCGGCCCAGGCGCACTTCTGCCTGGGCCGCGTGAGCTGGCGACAGGGCCGGTTCGACGCAGCCCTGACGGCCTTCGAGAATGCCCGCGCGCTCGCCGAACGCACGTCAGATGTGGAACTCATCGCGCGGGTGGACAATGGCGTCGGTGCGGTGCACTACGCGCGCGGTGACTTCGTTGCCGCGCGCCGCGCCTACGCCGGCGCACAGGCCGGAACGTCCGACCTCGCCATGCGCGGGAAGATCCTCCTCAACCTCGGCGTGATCGAGAACATCGAGGGCAATTACTACGATGCGCTGAGTCACTACGACAAGGCCTTCAAGCTATTCGAGGGCTCGGGTGACAAGGCATCGCTGATGCTCGCCCTGCACAATCGCGGCATGGTCGAGGCGGATCTCGAGCGATGGGACGACGCCGACTCGTCGTTCCTCGCGGCACTTGGGCTCGCGACCGATGCGGGGAACCGCGAGATGGTCGCGAAGACGCTCGTCAACCGGTCCGAAGTGCTCGCTGAGCGTGGCGCCCTCCTCGATGCGGTCGCGCACTGTGATCGCGCGCTCGAGATCTACGCCGATGTCGGGGATGAAGTGGGACGGGCGGAGGCGCTGCGCTGGCGCGCGCACTCCCTCGGCCGCGCTGGTGAGCACGTCGAAGCCGAGCGCAACGCGAGTGAGGCGATGCACATCGCGGTGCGTGCCGGCGCGCGCCTCCTCGAGGCGGAGGCAGCACGTACCGTGGGTGTGCTCCGCGGCCTAATGGGTGATCGGGCCGGTGGGTTGAAGGAGCTTCGCCATGCGCTCGCCGTCTTCACCGAGCTCGGGGCCAGGCGCGAGGCGAAGGAGATTGGCGCGATGCTCCAGCGCACCACGCCGACGCGCTCGCTCGAACGCGTGACGGCTCACGCCGAACGGGATTCGGTTACGCCCTGACGCGTTCGGTGTGCGAGCGATTCGATCGGAAAGATGCTTGCCGCCGCTGGATGCTGGACCTACCTTGCCCGAGCACGCGTCCCGAACCACCCGCTCGATGCTGCTCATCGGTCTCACCGGAAATATCGGCAGTGGCAAGTCCACGGTTGCGCAGCTTTTGAGCGAACGCGGCGCCACGATTATCGACGCGGACGTCCTTGCGCGACGCGCCGTCGAGGTCGGCACGTCGGCGCATCGGGCGATCGTGGAGCGCTGGGGAACGTCGATTCAGGGAGCCGACGGCAGCCTCGACCGCAGCGCGCTCCGCCGCATCGTGTTCTCAGAGCCCGCGCAGCTCGAGCAGTTGAACGGCATCGTGCACCCCGAAGTCGAGCGCATGCGCGCCGCGCTCGTGGAGCAGGCGCGCCAGCGCGGCGACCGGCTCGTCGTCTGCGACGTGCCCCTGCTGTTCGAGCGCCACATGACGAGCCACTTCGATCGCATCGTGCTCGTCGATGCGCCGCGCCCCGTGCGCCTCGAGCGTCTCGTCCGCGAGCGCGGGCTGCGCGAAACGGAGGCGATGGACATGATCGTCGCCCAGATGCCCGCGGAGCTCAAGCGGGCGCGCGCCGACCAGGTCATCGACAACGACGGCACCCTCACGCAGCTCGACGCGCGGGTCACCGAGGTCTGGGGTGCGCTCGTGGCCGAGGCCGCCGAGCTGGAAGGCGTTTCCTAAACTTTCACTGGATGGAATGCGACGTGTCTGAAATTCCGAAGGATCTGCTGTATACGGAAGATCACGAGTACCTGAAGACCGAGGATGGCGGTGTCGTCGCCATCGGCATCACCGACTTCGCGCAGGGCGAGCTCGGCGACATCGTCTTCATCGAGCTGCCGAAGGTGGGCGCGACGTTCAAGAAGCACGAGGTGTTCGGGACGATCG
Organism: Gemmatimonadaceae bacterium; assembly: GCA_046596395.1. Classification (GTDB taxonomy): domain Bacteria; phylum Gemmatimonadota; class Gemmatimonadetes; order Gemmatimonadales; family Gemmatimonadaceae; genus AG11. The sequence continues at coordinate 5,358 of JBKJMP010000538.1, read as the reverse complement.
AGGCCGTGAAGGCGGTCTCGGAGCTCTTCGCCCCGGTGAGCGGCGAAATCGTGGCGATCAACGATCGTCTCGACGGCGAGCCCGCGCTCGTGAACGGTAGCCCGTACGGTGACGGCTGGATGGTGAAGATGCGGCTGTCCGACGAATCCGAGCGCTCAGCGCTCCTCGACGCTGCGGCGTACTCGGCGAAGGTCGGCTGATTCACCGGGATGCGACGAGGGGCCGCGCTGGTGCGCGGCCCCTCGTCGTTTCCATCACCTGGCCTCGCTAGTACCCGGCGAGGTTATCCATCCAGGTGTTCGGCATCATGGTGTACCTCGCCATGCCGGAGGTTGCCTTGGCCACCGAGCACGAGTTGTAGACGTAGCTCTTCGTGCCATTGGCCTGCGCATCATCGGCCGATGATATTCCCGGCCGCTGACCGATGAGGTAGTTCAGGCCACTGAGCGTCGCGCCTTCGGACACGTTGTTCCCGTTCGACGTGAGCACACCGCCTACGAGGATCACGCCGTCCCACTGGTTGCTGCCGTTGATCGTCAGGTTGTTGTCGATGATCAGCATGCCGCGTCCCCGGTTGGGCAATGTGAAGCTCGCTGAGGTCACGTGAATGACCGGCCAGTAGTTCGTATCGGCGGCAAAAATCGCACTGGAAGGGAATGTGCCGCCGGGAATGGTGATGTCCGCCTGAACTGCCACGCCAGTCCTGATGGCACCCCAGTCCAGCTTCACCTTCACGGATTCCTGCGCAAAGGTGCTGGTTGTGTCATACGGCGGTGAACCCGTGGGCGCGAAGGAATTGCCAGAGACATTCAAGTCGGCCCGACCGGTGACGGGATCCCATGGAACCGAAAGGCCCGCCACATCACCGTTCCCGCAGTTGGCGCGATCGACGCCGCTGATGAGTCCCGTACCGGCCTTCGAGATGCCCGAGAGGCTGGTCCACGCGCTGACGACGTTCATCGTGATCTTGTTCCAGCTGACGAAGACACCTACGGTGCGCGAGGCGGTTGACGTGCGCCCCGCGCCGCCCCCCATCCCGCTGGTGGCGTCATAGCCGGTGGACGTAATGAAGTATTTCCCACGTCCGGTTGCCACGTTCACCCAGACCGGCGTGGCGCGCACGATGGCGTTGCCCTGCGCGAAAGTGACCGTCACCGTCTCACGCTGTGTCGGGAGGGCGTCGAGGTTCGCAGTGATGCTGCCGTTCGGGGCTGTCGCGTTCACTGACCAGCAGTGCGGGCAGAACATCGTCGAGCCCGACTTCTCCTTGCGCCGCGTGAGGAAGGTCTCAAGCCCCATCTGGGCATTCGTGTACGCACGCGCTTGCGCACGCTGCGACGCCGCGGTGCTCAACTCGCTGGACGTCATCGCAAAGCCCGCGACGAGGCCCATCGTGAGCAGCGCGAGGACGACGATGGCCAGCGGCAGCGCAAACCCATCGCGCCGAATGACCTGCGTCGGCTCGGTAGCATCCGGGCGTTGTTCGTTCTGGATCATCATGGGAACCTCGTGTTCTTGAAGAAGACTGCAGTTGTCGCCTGCGTGGACTGCGGGGTATTGCGAGTCGGCATCGTGTCCGCGCTCTCCGCTGGCAGGAAGATGCGGAAGCCGCGGAGGTTGTTCAGGTTCCCCGGCGGAGCGGTAAACGCCGAGTCGCGCGTGCCGTATGGATTCATCGTGTAGTAGCTGAACCGTGCGGTGGACTTGAACGGCGCGATCAGCTCGTCCGCCGTCGAATCCGTGCCCAAGCGGCCCCGCACCGTGCGGTATAGACCAAGTCGTCCGGGATAGATCGCGGAGTTCTTGAACTCGTAGTGAACGGTCTGCCAGACGAACATCGGCGAGCCCACGGCGGTGAGGGCTGGCGGTGCCGGCGACATCACGTACACGCCACCCTGACGTCCCGCGATTCTCCCTGTATCGGCGTAAATGTTCACGCCGCCACCATGGCACCGGCCCGAGCCAGTCGTCTGGATCGTGTCGATGGGTGTCGCCGACACGTACGAGTAAATGCCCGTGACGGAATCGCGCACCGCGTAACCGCCGTACTTCGATGTGGCCAGCTGGAACGAATCGACTGGCACGAGCGAGGCCACGACGCCACTGCCCGTCAACTCGCACACGAACCCGAAGACGACGGGAACGCGCACGGTCACGAACCGGTGATTCGTGGGATCGACGGCGCTCACGCCACCGTTGTCCTGCGTCATCCGCAGGTCGGTGATCAGGATGTTCATCGCCGCACGCGCCGCCGCTCGCGCGCGCCGCGCGCCATTGTCGTACTGGAAGCTGCGCGTCTGGCCGAGGATCAGCTTCGTCATCGCGAGGCCGATGATGCCGATGATCGTCAGCGCAGTGATGATCTCGACGATGGTGAAGCCGCGACGACTCCGGTGGCGATGGCGCATCACGGTGTATTGAAGGCGTTGTACGTCGCCGGCTTCGCGCGCCGGATCACGCCCGTCACCGAGGTCGCGCCGGTCTGGCGCGGCGTGACGGTCAGCGTGATGTCGCGGTACGACGACGTGCTGGTGGGGTTGACGTTGAACGTCTGCGCGCCGACCGTGTAGTTCCATACGTACCACGTGTTGCCGGACTTCACGGAGTCGGTGACGAGGAACCGGCCATTCGACAGCGAGTCGAATGGCATCGACTCCACCCGGTTCACTTCCTGGAAGTAGGTCGCCGTGCGCTGCTCGACCACGCCCACATTGCGCGTCCGCGCCGCCATGCGCGCCGCGAGCCCGGTGAGCGCCGTCAGCGTGACAGCAAGGAGCGTGCAGGCAACCACCACCTCAATCAACGAGATGCCGGAGCGACGCATGCCGCCGATGCGTGCGACGCGTGTTCGAGATAAGCTGATCATCTGACCCTCACGAGGCCGCCACGCGTCATCAGGACGGTGCGGTCATACCTTGTGCCGTTCTTGCTATAGATGCCGATGCGGACACGAAGCGTGTCGGACGCGAGTCCCGACGGCATCACGATCACGGTGCGCCTGCTCGCCGACAGGTAGTCGATGGCGAGGTCGCCGGTCTTGAAGTCGCGCGTCCGGTATTTGAGCGTCGTATCCGCCCGCTCCGAGACGGAAAAGTTCCGATTCACGCTGTCGAACCTGAGGCGCATCGGTGTACGCTGGCGGGCAGCGAGCGCAAAGGCCTGCTCGATGTCCGTGCTGATGATCGCCACGGCCTTCTGCACGCGGTCTCGGCGCATCGTGTCGCCCACGGACCGGATGGAGATTGACGCGACGATCCCGACGAGGGCGAGAACGATGAGCAGCTCGATGAGGGTGAATCCGGCACGCACGCGCGGCTTCTCCGTACGAACGGCCGAGCATTCCCGAGAATCCCTGCGTTGCCTCATTTCGATTGACCGCCTTGCCTGTGATACTGCACCCACGCCGTCACGGCGTCGCTACGAAGCCGAGTATCGGCTTTTTTCGATCAGGCGCACGAGCCGTTTCGCGCCTCGCATGAAGTGATACTCCCTGTCGTCCACGTGACGCTAGCACCCGATAGACAGCCGGGCGGTGACAACGGTCACGAACCCGACCCGTCCTTTCGACGACAGGTGTATAGAAACGGAACAGCGGGCGAGGAGACCATCTCCGCGCCCACTGCCATAAATCCAACGCATGCAGCCACTTAGCTCACCGTCGCATCCTCTGCATACGCGTCCGTGGGAAGGCAGGAGCACACGAGATTTCGGTCACCATAGGCACTTTCCACTCGCCCGACCGACGGCCAGAACTTCCGGTCCCTCGTCCACGGCGTCGGAAAAGCCGCGAGCTCGCGCCCATACGCATGGCTCCAATCGTCGCTGATCACCGCGCGCATCGTGTGCGGCGCGTGCTTGAGCGGGTTGTCCTCGCGATCGCTCACGCCGGTCTCGATCGCCCGGATCTCCTCGCGGATCGCGATGAGCGCGTCGCAGAACCGGTCGAGCTCCGCCTTCGGCTCACTCTCGGTGGGCTCGATCATCAGCGTTCCCGCTACCGGGAAGCTCACCGTCGGCGCGTGGAAGCCGTAGTCCATCAGCCGCTTGGTGATGTCTTCCACCTCGATGCCGGCGCTCGCCTTGAACCCGCGCGGGTCCACGATGCACTCGTGCGCGATGCAACCGTTCGTGCCCTTGTACAGCACCGGATAGTGCGGCTCGAGGCGCGACGCGATGTAGTTCGCGCTGAGGATCGCGATCTTCGAGGCATATGTCAGCCCCTCGCCCCCCATCATGTCGATGTACATCATGGAGATCGGCAGGATGCTCGCGCTCCCCCAGGGCGCGGAGCTCACGGCACCCGTGGCCTGCGTACCGCCCGTCTTCACCACCGGGTTGCCGGGCAGGAACGGCGCGAGCTGCTTCGCCACGCCAATCGGACCCATGCCGGGCCCCCCGCCGCCATGCGGAATGCAGAACGTCTTGTGCAGGTTGAGGTGGCAGACGTCCGCGCCAAAGTCACCTGGCCTGCACAACCCCACCATCGCGTTCATGTTCGCGCCGTCCATGTAGACCTGTCCGCCGTGCTGATGCACGATGTCGCAGATCTCCGAGATCGACTCCTCGAACACGCCGTGCGTGCTGGGATAGGTCACCATCAGCGCCGCGAGCTTGTCCTTGTTCGCTTCCGCTTTCGCGCGCAGGTCGGCCACGTCGATGTTGCCGCGGGCGTCCGTCTTCGTCACGACGACCGTCATCCCCGCCATCACGGCGCTCGCCGGATTGGTGCCGTGCGCGCTCTGGGGGATGAGACAAACCGTACGATGCGACTCCCCGCGCGACTTGTGGTACGCGGCAATCGTGAGCAAGCCGGCATACTCCCCCTGCGAACCGGCATTCGGCTGGAGGGACACGGCCGCAAAGCCGGTGATCTCCGCCAATGCGGTCTCGAGGTTCCGGAACATCTCCTGGTAGCCCTGCGTCTGCTCCACCGGCGCGAACGGATGCAGGCGCCCGAACTCGGGCCACGTGACCGGGAACATCTCCGCCGTCGCATTCAGCTTCATCGTGCAGCTGCCGAGCGGGATCATCGAATGTGTGAGCGACAGGTCGCGCGACTCCAGCAGGCGCAGATAGCGCAGCATCTCCGTCTCGGAGTGGTGCGTGTTGAAGACCGGATGCGTGAGGAAGGGGCTCGTGCGCGCGAAGCGCTCGTCGAACCGGTCGTCGATGCCGTCCGCCAGCCCGCCCGTCTCGGGCGCGGGATCGGCACCCGCAAAAATGCTCAGGAGCGCCTGCACGTCGTCATCGGTGACCGTTTCGTCGAGTGCGACGATCACTCCGCGGTCCCCCCCATGCCGGAGGTTCACGCCGCGCGCCGCCGCGGCGGCGATCACGAGGTTCGCCGACTGGCTGCCG
>JBKJMP010000473.1:0-3031 GCA_046596395.1 Gemmatimonadaceae bacterium | reverse complement strand
TGCCGTTCCTCGTCCTCTCGTCCTCTCGTCCTCTCGTCCCAATCCTCGCTCCGGCGAGATGCGCGGCAACTCGGTAGTTTCCAGCAATGGCTCTCGCTCTCGCCCGAAAGTACCGCCCCCGGACCTTTGCCGACGTCGCCGTGCAGTCGCACGTGGCGAACACGCTGAAGGGAGCCATCGCGCGGAACCGGGTTGCCCACGGCTACCTGTTGTGCGGTCCCCGTGGCGTCGGCAGAACGACCCTCGCGCGCGTGCTCGCGATGGCCCTCAACTGCGAGCGGCGCGGCGATCCCGTCCTCGCCGGCGAGCCGTGCACCGAATGCTCGAGCTGCCAGCGCATCTGGAGTGGCTCCTCGTCGCTCGACGTCGTCGAGATCGACGCGGCGTCGAACCGCGGGGTGGACGACGCCCGGGAGCTTCGGGAGCGCGCGATGTATGCCCCGTCCGGCGACAGCCAGTACAAGGTGTACATCGTGGACGAGGCGCACATGCTCACCCGTGAGGCGTGGAACGCGTTGCTCAAGGTGCTCGAGGAACCGCCACCGCGCGTGGTGTTCGTCTTCGCGACGACGGAGCCACAGAAGATCGCGCAGTTCGCCGCGCCGGTGCTGAGTCGCCTGCAGCGATTCGACCTCAAGCGGATCGGTCCCGCGGAGGTGCGGCAGCGACTCGAGTACGTGCTGCGCGAGGAGGGTGTCACGGCGCATCCCGACGCCCTCGCGATGATCGCGCGCGCCGCCGACGGCTCGATGCGCGATGCGCTCTCGCTGACCGACCAGTTGCTCTCGATGGGTGACGGCGATGTCGCGCCCGATCGCGTGCGCGACGCGCTCGGCCTGGTGCCCGAGGACGAGTTCGTGTCCCTGCTCGATATCCTCGCCGACCGCCGCGCGGGGGACGTGTTTGCCTTTGTCGGCCGGCTTGCCGATGCCGGCATCGACTTCGGCCAGTTCCTCACCGGCTTCGCCGACATGGTTCGCGCGCAGCTCGCCGTCGTGCTCGACGGCACGGCCGCCGAGACGAGCGAGACACTGCGGGAAGCGCTGGTGACGCGAAAGGATGCGTTCTCCGCCGCAGACCTGCTTCGCATGCTCTCGGCGCTCACGGAGCTGGAACCGCGGTTCCGGAAGAGTGGCCAGCAGCAACTCCTGCTCGAGGCGTTGCTCGTCCGGTTTGCGTTGCTGGACAGGACGGTCTCGCTCGAGGCAGTGCTTCGCGGACTGGGTGCTGGCGGTGGCGCCCAGGTGGACGCTCCAGCTGAACCGCGTCGTGCACCTCCGCCCCCGCCCGCGGCTCCGGCCCGCTCTGCGACCCCACCACGCGCGCCTGACAATCCCGCCGCGGATTGGCGCGCGGTCGTTCGCGATGCGGATCGAACTGCCGCCAAGTCTGCTGCGGATGATCGCGAGTTACTCGCGCCGGAGCCCACGGCACCACGCGCGGCAGCGGCGCCAAAGGCGGACGTCGTGGCCGAGAGTGGAGTGCCTGACCTGAGCCGCGTGACCGAGAAGTGGGACGCGTTGGTCGAGGCGATGCGTTCCGCAGGAAAGAGCATGGCTGCCACGGCGCTCGAGCAGGCGGCACCCGTGGCGGTTTCACCACGCGGCGATGTCACCATCGCGCTCGATGAGGCCAATCCGATCTATGAGCAGTCGCTCGAGAGCTCGAAGGGAGAGATCGTCCAGATGCTCCGGGCGTGGTTCTCCGGCGTCGGGAGGGTGACCATTCGGCCTGGCGCGGTGTCCGCGGTGCCACGAGAGCGTCTCACGGATGAGATGGTCCGGGCGGAGCGCCTCACGTCGTTGCGCCGGAAGGATCCGGTGCTCGACCGGGCGATCGACACCCTCGATCTCGAGCTTGCGGACTGACGTTCACCGCTGCGTCCTCGCTTGCCACGGTGTGGCGACGAGGCGTAGCTTTCGCCACTTCTACAGGTTGCAAACTGATGGCTGACTTCATGAAACTCCTCGCGCAGGCGCAGGAGATGCAGGGCAAATTCCAGTCGCTCCAATCCGACCTGCAGAACGAGTCGGTGACGGCATCATCCGGGGGGGGCATGGTCACGGTGGAGGCGAACGGGCAGGGCACCGTGCGCTCCATCAAGATCGACCCCAGCGTGGTGAATGCGGCAGACGTCGAGATGCTCGAGGACCTCGTGCTCGCGGCGATCACCGAGGCACAGAAGAAGGCGCAGGAGGTGCAGCAGCGCGAGATGGGCAAGCTCACCGGTGGCATGCAGCTACCGTTCAAGCTTCCGTTCTAGCTCGCCGGCATGTCGGCGATCGACGACCTTACCGGAGAGCTGGCCAAGCTGCCAGGCATCGGGCGAAAGACGGCCCTTCGGCTCACCTATCATCTCCTCAAGCAGCCGCCCGAGCAGAGTCGCCGGCTGGCGAGCGCCCTCAGCACGTTGTCGGACAAGGTGCGGGCGTGTTCGCGGTGCTTCAACCTGACCGAAGAGGAGTTGTGCCTCATCTGCCGTGACGGCCGCCGCGATCCCGCCATGATCTGCGTGGTGGAGGAAGCAGCGGATATCTCGGCAATCGAGCGGGCGGGAGAGTATCGCGGGCACTATCATGTTCTCGGGGGGCGGCTGTCACCACTGGACGGCATCACGCCGGATGACCTGACGATCGGGCACCTCGTGCATCGGATCGAAACGAACGAGGTGCGGGAAGTGATCCTGGCGACCAAGCCGAGCTTGGAAGGAGAGGCGACGGCCTTGTTCGTTCAACGGCAGCTGGTGGCATTTCCGCTGAGTGTGACACGGATTGCGCGAGGCCTTCCGGTCGGCGGAGATCTCGAGTATGCCGATGGTGGCACGATCGCCCAGGCATTGTCCGCGCGGAGGGCGATGTGAGTGCGCGCGAACAGACGCGGCTCGCAGGGTTGGGGTTTCTGGGTGGGCTGGCCGTTGGGCTCGTGGTGTGGGGAACGCACGTGCAGCGCAGTCGTCGCGACCTGTTCAGCCGGTCCCCGGTGAAGCGGTTCGCGGCGTTGGGTTTTCTTGGTGGACGGCCGGGGATCGAAA
>JBKJMP010000232.1:0-5897 GCA_046596395.1 Gemmatimonadaceae bacterium | reverse complement strand
CCGCCGCCGACGCCGCCCCCTGGATCGAACGCATGGCCCGCGTCGGCTTCGCCGCCAAGGCGCTGCTCTACGCCGTCGTCGGCATCCTCGCCTTCAAGGCCGCCGCCGGCGCCGGCGGGCGCACCACCGGCACCCGCGGCGCACTCGGCGAAATCCTCGAGCAACCCTTCGGGCGGACGCTGCTCGGCATCATGGCCGTCGGCCTCATCGGGTACGCGGTCTGGCGCATCATCGAAGGCGTAACCGATCCCGAGCGCCGAGGGACGGACGCGCAGGGCTTGGCCCTTCGCGCCAGCTTCATCGTGCGCGGCCTCGCCCACGGCGCACTCGGCGTCACGGCAGTTCGGGTCGCCATGCGGGACGCGTCGGGCAGCGACGGCGGCGGCGCGGCGAAGGAAGCGACGTCGCGCGCGATGGAAGCACCCGGCGGGGAGTGGATCGTCATCCTCGCCGGACTCGGCATTGCCGCTTACGGCCTGTACCAGCTCTACCGCGCCGCCGTGGCGAAACTCAGCAAGCAGCTCGACCTGGGCGCGATCCAGTCCGAGACCGGCACCTGGATGATCCACCTCTGCCGCTTCGGGATCGCGGCGCGCGGCGTGGTCTTCACGATGATCGGCGTCCTGGTCTTCGGTGCGGGACGTCACGAGAATGCACAGGAAGCCGGCGGTGTCGGCGATGCACTGCGCGCGCTTGGCACGGGGGACAACGGACGCTTGATTCTCGGAGTCGTCGCGGTGGGGATGATCGCGTACGGCGTCTACGAAGCCATCAACGCGCGGTATCGCCGGATCGACGCGCGCACCGACTGAACGCGGCGGAGCACGACATGCGCAACTGGATCGGGGAGATCGACTCGCTGCTGGGGGAGCTGGAGAAGAACGTGAAGGGGGTCGCGCGATCCGTTCGCTCGGTGTTCGACGACGGCCCGTACGAGATCATGACCTATCGCGGCTACGCCAACGCGACGCAGGCGTACGTCTTCGGGCGCGCACAGGAGAATCGCGGTGTGGGTCCGAGCGGCGAGGCGGACTCCACGCTCCGGAACCTCTACAACACGTATAAGCGTGCGGACAGCAACCCCATTTCGGGCGCCCAGCTGAGCATTGCGTACGGCAAGACGACGAGTCTCGTCACCGCTGACGACGAGGGGTTCTTCACCACGCGTCTCGAGCTCGCGCCCCCCGTTCCCACCGATGCCGAGTGGAATGAATTCTCCGTGGACCTGCTCGCGCCCGCGAGGCCGGGAGTGGATCGCGCGCACTGTAAGGGACAGGTGCTCGTCCCCGCGCGGGGCGCGAAGTTCGGGGTCATCAGCGACATCGACGACACGGTGATTCAATCGCGTGTCTCGAACTTCCTCCAGGCGGCGCGCACGGTGATGCTCGGCAACGCGCGCACGCGGCTGCCGTTTCCCGGCGTGGCGGCGTTCTACCGCGCGCTCCGCGCGGGAGCGACCGGCGACGAGAAGAATCCAATCTTCTACGTGTCGAGCAGCCCGTGGAACATCTACGACGTCATCAGCGAGTTCATGGACCTGCAGGAGATTCCGCGCGGGCCGGTGCTGCTGCGCGACTGGGACATCGGTTTCGGCACGCTGCGCGCGACGCGGCACTTCGACCACAAGGGCGTCGCGATCCGCAACATCCTCCACCTGTATCCCGACCTGCCGTTCATCCTCATCGGCGACACGAGCCAGCACGACCCCGAGATCTACCGGCAGATCGTCAGCGAGTTTCCCAATCGCATTCGTGCCATCTACATCCGCGATGTGACGCTGCACCCCGAGCGCGCCGCGTCGGTGAAGCTCCTCGCCGACGAGGTCCACGCCGCAAACGCGACTCTCGTGCTCTCCGATAACACGCTCGGCGCCGCCAGGCATGCAGTGGAGCAGGGGTGGATCTCGGCCGAATCGCTCGCGCGCATCGGGGACGAGAAGCGCGCCGACGAGGGGACGACCGGTGAGAAGGTACCCGCGCCGGACGGTGGTGAACCCGGAACGGGCGCGCCACCGACGGTCATCACATAGGCGCGAGCGGCCGGAAGGAGCATCGGTTCCGGCTCGCCCAGTTCAACAAGTCCTGGAGCGTGTCCGTGTCGCCGGCCGCGTAGGTCCGCCTCGCGCCCACGTCGCCTGGATCTTCCGCAGAAGCGTCGGCGAACGCGGCCAGCGGAATGCGCCAGTGCTGCCATCGTGAGTACTGCACTTCCTCGCTGCGCCATGTGCCGACGTCACCCGCGCGCTTCGATGGCGGGAGCGGCGCACTGCCCGGCGACGACCGCGGGAAGAGCGGTACGGCGATGCAGGCGCCCTTCACCGGATCCACCGCGACGACGAGAAAGTCGCGCGTGTCGGTCACCGCGCGATCCTCCTCCTCGGTGACCTGGGCATTCGTCTCGCTGCCGCCGAGTGTGCGGAGGTGCCGCGTGTCGATGCGGGCAACGAGGCCGGGGGCGATTTCGGAGACGTCGAGTCGAGGCATTGCGGTATGGGAGGATCGTGAATGATACTCTCGGTGAGTCCTCCCTTCATCAAGCCCAAGCCGCCATGTCGCACCCGTACCGCTTGCTCGCATCCGCAGTCGTGCTCGTGCTGGCGGCGTGCGCACCTGCCGCCGTCCGCCAGGCGACGTCGGACATCGGTGCACCACGCGTAGGACCACCGGCGGGCGCGGTGGTCGTCGTGGGCGGCGGAGCGATTGGACCCGATATCATCGAGCGGTTCATCGAGCTGGCCGGCGGCCCAGACGCGCTCATCATCGACGTCCCGACAGCCGGTGGCGACTCCGTCTACCCGGCGGACTGGCGTGGCATGAACGCGCTCAAGGCGGCGGGTGCGCGCAACGTCGTCGTGCTGCACACGAAGGACAAGCTGCTGGCGGACACCGAGGCATTCGCCGAACCGCTCACGCGAGCGGGCGCCGTGTGGTTCGAGGGGGGGCGCCAGTGGCATCTCGTGGACAGCTACGCGGGCACGCGGACAGAGCGCGGCTTCCACAGCGTGCTCGCGCGTGGTGGCGTCGTCGGCGGATCGTCGGCGGGTGCGTCGATCCTCTCGAGCTACATGCTGCGCGGCGCGCGTGCCGGTAACGAGACGATCATGGCGCCCGGTTACGAGGTCGGCTTCGGGTTCCTGCGCGGCGTCGCGATCGACCAGCATGTGGTTGCGCGCGAGCGGCTGCGCGACCTCGCCGATTCACTGATGCCGCGTCGGCCTGACCTGCTCGGCATCTCGGAGGACGAAGGCACGGCATGGGTCGTCCGCGGCGATACGGCCGACATCGTCGGACGTAGCAAGGCATTCGTGTATGGCGGCGCGGATTCGACGGACGCGCGCAAACCCTTCCTCACGCTCTACCCGGGCGACCGCTACGACCTTGGCGCGCGTCGCGTGGTGCGCCGGGCGATAGAAGGGTCGCCGCTGACGCAGGCGTTCGTCGATTCACTTCTTCGCGACGCCGGTGGCATGGTGACCGTGCTCGTGGCACAGGAGGGACGCGTGCTGGTGAACAAGGCGTACGGCGTGCCCGACCACGCGCGCTACATGCCCGGCACCACGGTGCCGAACTTTCCGCTCGGCGATCTTGCCGCGCCCATCGACGCGCTGCTGAAGCAGATCGCGCGCGCTGGCGACACCGCGTCGTACGCGCAGCAGATCTCGCGTCGCATCGGGACGCCCGTCGGCTGGCGCAAGACTATGGTGGACTCCACCGGCCGCATCCACTCGAACGTGGACGAGCTCTATCGCCTCGTGCTCGGCCTCGAGGATGGGCGCGACTTCCATGGTGCCGACAGTACGCGCAGCCGCAACGATGGGGCAGGGTGGGCGCCGGTCACCTATCGCGGAATGGCCGGCTACGCTGCATATGCGGATAGCGCGGGGACGCGCAATGCGTTGGTGCGGATTCCGGAGCAGCGGATCTCCGTGATAATCCTGAGCGATCGCGAGACGCTGGATGCTCGGAGCATCGCGCGGGTGCTCATCGAACGACTACACTGAGCAGGGGCTTGAGCCTCGAGCAATGAGCCTATCGAGCTCTAGCTTGGGCTCGGGCTGCAGCTCGAGCTCGATATGCTCAATGCTCGAAGCTTCATGCTCATGCTCAGTCCATTTGCACTAAGGCGTCCCACCACCATCAGCCATCACCGAATACTGCAGCCCATTGAACAACAGCTTGAACGTTCCATGCGGCTGCGCGCGCTGGAGAATCTCCGGCCCGAACAACAACACCTTGCCCTTACCGACCTTCGCCTCCACCGCGACGACGCCGTTCTCGAGATAGTTCTGGCCCCACGCCCATCCGCTGCGTAGCGGCTTCGCGCTGTCGAACCACGCCACCGGCCGCACGCCTGCCGCCGCCGCACCCGCGCCGAGTTTGAATACTGGGCTGTCGTCGAAGAAGAAGTCCGCGTGCTCATTCATGCCATGCGCAACGGGGCTCGACGCATCCACCCGCGCCGACAACACGGAACCCGGCACGTACAACTTCGTCCGTGGCAGCGGCGTTCCGTTCTCCACGAGATGATTCTCGACCGGCAAGTTGAGTGCGCTCGCGAGGTTCGCGGCCGACGTCCCGATCGCGATGACCGTTCCGCCGCGCTCGATGAACTCGCGAATGCGCGGCACCGTGCGATCCAGCGAAACACGACCGACCTGATCGCGATACTCCGCCGGCAGGAAGGGGATCACGCTGTCGCCCTGTGCTGCTCCGCCCGCGCCACCACCGCGACGTCCGCCCGCCGCGCCAGGAATCGCACCGTTCACGAAGACGAGTGCGTCGTACTTGTCGTTCAAGCTTCCCTTGTCGAGTTCCGGCGCGAACACGCGCTGGTAGGGAAACTCGAACTGCTCGAGAATCCACCGCGTCCACCCGGAGGGCATCGAGCCACCGTAGTTGTCCCAGAGTCCAATGCGTGGCGCGCGCAGGCGCACGGCGCTCGGGGGTGGGGTGGTGGCCGTCCCCTCAAAGCTCACGCCGAGGTCGCGCGCGATCGTTGGTAGTGACGCGGCAACCGCCGGCGTGGCGCGAATGTACAGCGAACCCGCCGGAAACTCCCTGCCATTCACCGTCGTCGCCGACGTCAGCCGCATAACGTCCGCACCTGCCTTGAGCAGCCGGTTGGCCGCGGTGAACGCATCGTTCGCGCGCGCGCTCGTGAGGTATCCCGCGGCGCCGCTGGATGCCGCGATCCGTCCGGCCGGCGCCTTGAGGTTCCACTCGGTGATCCGCTCGAACGGCCCAGTGAACCCTTCGAGAATGCGGTCGAACTTCACGCCGGTCTGGTACGCGAACGTCCACCCCGCGTTGTCATACGGCGGTGTGGGCACGGCGCCGGGATACGGAATGACGTCGGGATGCACCTGCGGCTCGAACATGTCCATCACGTGCGGACGGAATGCCTGTGCCGTTGGCACGACATAGGAACCCGCTGGATACTGCTTGCCCGCAACGAAGAACTCCCGCGTCGCACGCTGCACCGTGATGCCCACCTCGAGTAGGGCGTTCACGAACTTTGTGGCCGTTGGAAAGTCGGGCTGGTCTGCGGGCAGGATGTATCCGCGCGGGTCGCGCAGCTCTGGCGTCTTCATCGCGGCCCACTTCGTCGCGTCGTCAGCGGCGCCCAGTCGCGCGGCAATCTCCGCATCGCGGCGCGGATTCGCCGTCCACGTATCGCGGCTCCCACGCTCGATGGAACTCTTCCCCATCCGGTAGATGTTGAACAACACGTTCTCACGCATACGCGACGCATAGTCGAGCACCGCGCGGTTGAGCGACGTCGAGTACTCGATGCTCTGCTTGAAGCGCCACTCCTGGGGCGCGATCGGCATCGCAAGGTCGAGCGACGGAATTTGCCGCTGCATCACGAGCGGAATGCGCATCGGCGTCGGGCTGCCG
>JBKJMP010000046.1:0-7100 GCA_046596395.1 Gemmatimonadaceae bacterium | reverse complement strand
GCGCTCGTCGGCTTTGTCGTCGCCATTCGTGTCCTTGAAGAACAGCATGTGCGGCGCCTGACCGACGACCACACCGCCATTCGCGAACACGAGCGACGTGGCGAGGTTCAATCCGTCAGCGAAAACCTTCGCACGATCGGCAAGGCCATCGCCGTTTGCATCCTCGAGGATCAGGATGCGGTCGTTCCCCTTCACGCTGTCGGGCAGCACGACGTTCGGATAATCCTGCGTCTCGACGACCCACATACGCCCGCGGGCGTCCCACGCGAAGTCGATGATGTTGCCGATGAGCGGCTCCATTGCCCACGGCCGGACGCTGAACTTCGGCCGCAGTGTCATCATCTCGAGCGACGCCGGCGTGGACAGCGCGACCTGCGCCTTCCGCCGGAGATTGTTCGTGTCGAGGATGTTCCACGACGCGGGCGGACGCTTGTAGACCGGGAGCGGAACCTCGAGATCCATCGTGCGAGGTGTTGGCTGCGTGGCCACTCTGACCCCATCGCCCGCTGTCCAGCGCAGCGCTTGGCCGACCAACTTTTGGAAACCAGCCTGGCTCCATGTCCGCTGGTCGTGTCCCCACGCGGTATAGAACACTCGTCCACTACCATATGTACGGACCCAGGTCCACGGCTCGTCGTGCCCGTTCTCGCGTCGCACCTCGAGGACCGTGCGGTCCACCGGATTGTGCTTCGCGTGGATGTACGTCTCTTCCCAGTTCTCCCACGTTGGGACGCCGGCCATCACCGGATGATCCGCGCGACGAACGGCGCTGAACACGCCGGTGCCGTGACTCTTGAACGCGGCGCCGACGAGCCGGATGAACTCCTCGGAATTCTGGAACGACGCCGACGCGCAGTGCAGCACCACGAGTCCCTTTCCGGACTCGACGAACTTCATCAACGCCGCGATCTGCGACGGCTCGACCGTCAGGTGGTTGTTGTACAGCATCACCGCGTGATACCGCGCGAGCTCCGCGGTCTTCAGGTCAGCGCGATCATCGGTGTAGAAGACGTCGATGCCGTTGTCGGCGAGCACCGGGACGATCTCCTTCGCTCGCTGTGCCGGACGATGATGTCCTTCGTCGCCGAGGAAGAGTACGCGCATGCGTTCGGCGCGGGGTGCGCGTGCCTGGGCCTCAAGGGCCGCCGGCGCCAGGAGAGCGAGCAAGAGCGCTGCCGACACCGCATTCAGCGTCGTCGCTCGATAGCCGCCCCGCCGGCGATCGGCGGCGTACATCACACCGAACACGACGACGAGGAGCAGCGCCGCTGGCGCGACGTACCGGAAGGACAGCTGGCCTCCGGTGGCTTCCGCGGGCCCGAGGACTCCCGCCGCCTCGCTCACGAGCGGCTCGTTGGGAATCGCCGTGCCGACGATCGCGCGCAGGGCGTTGGCCGTCGCGTCAGTGTTCATGGACGGCCCGGCGAGCGCAGTGCGCGTCGCGGCGAGTGCGTCCTCGACCTCGCGGACGCGATAGCCGAGCGAGGCGAGATCGGACGTCGCCCGTGCGCGCGCGATGTACGCCGGCAACTTCTGCTCGGCGCTCTGAAGCACCGCAGTCGTCGATGCAGGCAATGATTGCGCGAGATAGCCGTCGGCCAGCTTGCCCATGAGCGGAACGCCAACCGCTCCGGCCATGCCGAGTCCAATGCCGGCGGTCAGCACGATGCCCAACGATCCCGTTCGCGGCATTTTCTCGCTCACGACGCCCACCATGGTGGGGAAGAAGAAGGCGACGCCCCAGGCGAACACCGTCGCCGCGGCGAAGGCGCTCCACGTCCCCGTGGCGAAGCTGAGCAGAAACAGGCCGGCGCCCGTGAGCACGGATGCCACGAGCAGCATGCCGGTCGGTTGCAGCCGCTCGACGAAGTGTCCCGACAGCGCGCGGAGCAGCACCATCCATCCGCTGATCCACACCAGTACGAGGATCCCATGCAACCCGCCGGATTGAAGCACGGCGGGAATCCAGCGCATTGGGCCGAGCTCGAGCGAGGTGGTGAGCGCCATCATCGCCAGCATCAGCAGGAAGAGCGGATTCGTGAGCGTGTAGCGGAACATCTCGCCGACGGGAATTCCCATCTCGGCATTCTCGGTCTTCGGGAAGGCTTGGGGCAGCACCAGCACGCCGTAGACGAGGACCGGCAGGTAGATGACGCCGAGTTGGTACGGCCATGCGGCGAAGCGACCGCCCCAGGTGGCGAGGGCGAAGCCGACCAATCCGCCGATGACCAGCCCGATCGGGAAGAACGCGTGGAACCAGTTCAGTCGCTTCGTCTTCTCGTTCGGGTACAGCGCCGCGACGAGCGGATTGCCGGTGACCTCGATCATCCCATTTCCCGCCGCGAGCGTGGCCGCGCCGGCCATCAGCATCCAGAATGCCGACGGGTCACCGGTGCGCGTGGCGGCGAGCAGCATGAGCGACAGCCCGGCCACATGTCCGATGAACGCGAGCCGCGCGCCGTTCTTCAGCCCGAAGACCTCGAGCAGCGGTCCCATGACCAGGAGCGAAATCGCCATGCCCCACAGTGCCGCGCCGCCGATCAATCCGACCTGGTAGTTGGTCAGGATGAACTGCTGCTTGAGCTGGATGAGGATGTTGCTCACGAGCGCGAACACGGCGCCCGTGGGGATGAGGGCGAGGCAGATGCCGAAGAACAGGCGATCGCGGTGGACGTCGGCGGACGGGGGGGACGCGGCCATGACTCCGTAACCTCGCGGGGGGAGAAGCGAGAGTATACGACACTTGGCCGCACGTCACGAGGGCGGTTCGAGCATGAGCGTGAGCGTGAAGCCTCCAGCACCGAGCACCCGAAAGCTCGAGCATGAGCGCCAAGCCCGAGCTCGAGATCTGCGCCCGAGCTCGCGCTCTGACATGCTCATTGCTGGAGGCTCAGGCTCATGCTCACGCTGGTGGCTCCCTTCTAGTACAGCGATACCCCAATCTCCTCCGGCTCGGCAACCGCATCGTCGATGGTGACTCGAATCCGGCGCACGATGGCCGGCGCGAACCGGTCGAGCTTCGCGTGGCCGATCGTCGTCCCATGCGAGAGCCTGTTCCACGCGCCATTGTCGCCAGCGCCGTGCAACGTGTAGCGCGCCACCACCTGGCCGCGCTCGATGTTCTCGCTCAGCCGCGCGATGCTCACCTGCCGCGCGCGCCCGAGATCAACCGTCAGCTCCGCCGAGCGCGGTCCCTTCACCTGCCAACGCCGTCCGACGCGCGGTGCGAGGTCATTCTCGAACATCCGCGTCAGCGCGTCGTGCATTCCCGTGAGCGCAGCAACGTCCGTGGCGTGCAGCACGCCATCGCGCGTTGGCGGCACGTTGAGCAGCAGCTTCCCGCTCCGCCCCACCGATGTGTAATACAGCTCCACCAGGTTCTCGACGCTGCGCACCCGCGCATCCTCGGCCGGATGATGAAACCAACCCGGCCGAATGGAGACGTCCACTTCTGCCGGGCGCCACACGCTGCCGTCGCGATCGCCATGCTGAAGCGCCTCGATGATCCCGGGCCCGCTGGCGCCAGGATACGGAACCTTCGCCGGATCGACCGTCGCCCAGTTCGGATCGCCCGCCGTGCCGCGCTCGTTGCCGCACCACCGCACATCGGGGCCGGCGTCGGAAAAGATCACCGCCTCGGGTTGCAACCGCTTTACATGGCCGAAGACGCGCGGCCAGTCGTAGACCTGTCGCCTCCCATTTGGCCCTTCGCCATTCGCGCCATCGAACCACATCTCGGCAACCGGTCCATACTGTGTGAGCAGCTCGGTCAGTTGCGCGATGTACACGTCGTTGTACCGGGGTGAGTCGCCGTATGTCGGATGATTGCGATCCCACGGCGACAGGTAGAGCCCCACCCGCAACCCCTCGGCGCGACAGGCATCGACGAACTCGCGTACGACGTCTCCCTGTCCGTTGCGCCACGGACTGCGCACGACGGAATGCTGAGTCGTGGCCGTGGGCCAGAGGCAGAAGCCATCGTGATGCTTGGCCGTGAGCACGATGGCGCGATAGCCGGTGCGCCGAGCGATGCGTGCCCATTCGCGGGCGTCGAGTGCGGTGGGGTTGAAGATGGACGGCTGCTCCGTGCCGTCGCCCCACTCGCGATTGGTGAAGGTGTTGACGCCGAAGTGCAGGAAGAGCGCGAGCTCGTCGCGCTGCCACTGGAGCTGTGCCGCGGACGGGCGCGGCCGATTCGCCGCGACCGACGCACCCGAGCGCGGCAGCGCGCACGCCGCGAGCGACAGGGCGCCGATCTGGACGAACGAGCGCCGGCTGATGGGCTCTCTCATTCCGCGAAGATACGCCGTTCCGTATGATTCTGCCTCATGATGAGTCGCCTCCGCCCTCTCGTGCTCGCCGTGCTCGCGGCGGGCACTGCACCCCTGACTGTAGCCGCGCAGGGCGCTCCGCCGCTCGTGCCACTTCCCGCGCGGTTCACCTATGGAAGTGGATCGTGGAGTCCGGGTGCACGTGTCGCCGAGTTGTTGTCCGCTCCCGCGGACGCGAATATCGCTGACGTCGCGGCAGCAGGCGTCCGGCTGGCTGTCCGCGCCGGTGGCACGCCGGAGTCATACAAGCTCGACGTCACCCCACGCGGCGCCGCGATCGTGGCTGCGGATTCGGCCGGGTTGTTCTATGGGATGCAGACGCTCCGCCAGCTTGTCGAGGCGCGACGTCCGGTGCGCGCGATCCGTATCGAGGACGCCCCGCGATTCGCGTATCGTGGCCTGCATCTCGACGTCGCCCGACACTTCATGCCCGTCGAATTCGTCAAGCGCTACATCGACCTGCTCAGCCGCCACAAGCTCAACAGATTCCATTGGCACCTGACCGACGACCAGGGCTGGCGCATCGAGATCAAGAAGTATCCGCGCCTCACCGAAGTCGGTGGATGCCGGCGCGAGACCATGGTGGAGAAGCACTTCAATCCGTACGTCGGCGACGGCATTCCACACTGCGGCTTCTACACGCAGGACCAGATCCGCGACGTCGTGGAGTACGCGCGACGCCGGCACGTGACGGTCATTCCGGAGATCGAGATGCCAGGACACGCGAAGGCCGCGCTGTCCGCGTATCCGGAGTTCGCGTGCACACCGGGCCCATTCGAGGCGCGCACCACGTGGGGCGTCGACGAAGACGTCTTCTGCCCGAGCGAGCAGACCTTCCAGTTCCTCGACGACGTACTCGGCGAGGTGACGTCGCTCTTTCCGTCGCGCTACATCCATATCGGCGGCGACGAGGTTCCGAAGGTGCGCTGGCGTGCGAGCCCGCTCGCGCAGGACATCATGCGTCGCGAGGGTCTCAAGGATGAGGAAGCGCTCCAGAGCTGGTTCATCCGCCGCGTGGAGCGCATGCTGACTGCACGCAGCCGTCGCCTCATTGGCTGGGACGAAATTCTCGAGGGCGGGCTCGCGCCCGACGCGACGGTGATGTCGTGGCGCGGATCGTCGGGCGGGATCGACGCCGCGCGCGAGGGCCACGATGTCATCATGTCGCCCAACTCGCACCTGTATCTCGACGCCTATCAGGGCGCCGCGAGGCATGAGCCGCTCGCGATCGGCGGATTCCTGCCCCTCAAGCGCGTGTACGAGTTTGAGCCAATCCCCGACGCACTCACGGCCGAGCAGGCCAGGCACATCCTCGGCGCCCAGGGCAACGTGTGGACGGAGTATCTCAAGACGCCTGCTGTGGTGGAGTACATGGCCTATCCGCGCGCGCTCGCGCTGGCCGAGGTGAATTGGTCGCCGCGCGCGTCGAGGTCGTGGGAGAGCTTTATCGCGCGCCTGCCGTATGCGCTGCGCTCGCTCGATGGGCTCGGCGTGAGGTATCGCCTGCCCGATGTTGAAGGGCTGGACGGTGACCGCCTGACAGTTTCCCCATCGATCACCGTTAGGCTTCGCGCCGTGCTGCCTGGTGGCGAGATCCGCTACACGACGGACGGTTCCGATCCCGTCCGCACGAGTGCGTTGTACACGAGGCCGATTACCGTGCGCGTCGGTGCGGATAGTGTTCGCGTCACGGCGCGCGCGTTCACGCGGGACGGCCGCGCGAGCGCGCCGCGATCGTCCACGTTCTCGCGGACGCGATTTGTGAATGGCGTGCGCACCGGTGCGGTGAGCGCGGGACTTCGCTACCAGTATTACGAAGCCTCGGTGCGCAGCGTCCGCGCGCTCGACACGGTTGCCGTGCTGCGCTCAGGTGTCGTCGCGGCCCCGGAGCGTCGAGGGGATGAGCGCCCCGAGCGCTACGGAATCACGTTCACCGGCTTCATCCGCGTTCCATCAGATGGCATGTACGAGTTCGCCCTCGTCTCCGACGACGGCTCGGCACTGCGCATTGCGGACCGCACCGTGATCGATCACGATGGCTTCCATGGCGCCGAGGAGAAGACGGGGATGATCGCACTCCGTCGCGGCGCGCATCGCTTCGAGTTGCGTTACATCCAGGCGACTGGCGGCGCGGCGCTCTCGCTCATGTATCGAACCGGAAATGGCGCGTGGGCGGCGATCCCACGCGCGTGGTTCGTTCAGCCGGCGAGCTGAGTTCGATACTTTCGCGCGAGACGTCGAGCGACGTCGATGGCATCGCCCCGCGGCTAGGACGCGAGCATCCCCTGCCACTCCTTGTGCGCGTAGAGGTTGAGGTCGTCGCCCTGACCCTCCGTGCACTTGGTGCCCCACAACGTGATCAGGTTCCGCGCATTCCACTCGTACAGCCGCCGCTCGGCATCCGTCGTCCCCCAGCGCTTCGCATCGGCAATCCAGCGTCCGAGCAGGAACTCTTCGCGCGTACCAACCAGCTCATCGAGATCGATGCGAAGGTCGAGCACCTGCCGCTCGCCGGCGATCAACGCGGCGCGGTCCTTCCGCGTGTATGCGTCCCGTACCTTGTTCACGAGCGGCAGCGCGAGTTGGCCGAGTGCCTGGCGGGTGAGGTTCACGACGTCGTAGCGATACGCGTCGCTCGCGCCGAGGGCATCGGCTGCACTCAGGAGCGTATCGAGTGCGGGCGCGAGCAGCCGCCGATCGTACGGCGCAATCGGCTCCGACCGATACGACGCCCCCTTCACGTAGAACCCCGGCCGCTCGGCGAGGAAG
>JBKJMP010000260.1:0-12640 GCA_046596395.1 Gemmatimonadaceae bacterium | reverse complement strand
CCACGCTCGAGGGGCGGGCGATCACAAGCCGCAGCCCCTCGAGCGTGGACAGCTTGTAGATCAGCGTTTCGTGCATGCCGTCGGCGAGATAGTCCTGCGCCGCATCCCCGGAGAGGTTCTCCAGCGGAAGCACGGCGAGTGATTGAATGATGGCCGCCTCCGCCGCGCGGGCGCGTATCGCCAACGCTGTTCCCGCCAGCACGACGAGCCCGGCCACCGTCAGTGCGCCGGTCCGCTGGCGGCGCGTGAGTCGCTGCCGGAAACGTTCGAACGGCGTCGCCGCCGTCGGAACAGTGTCGAGCGTCGACAGGATCTCCTGCGCCGAGCCGGGCCGGTCGTCCGGATTCTTCTCGAGGCATCGCATGACCACGCGCGCGAGCGAGGGCGGACACTCGGGCGCATGCTCGCCAATTGGCGTGGGTCGTTCGCTCAGGTGCGCCGTGAAGAGGTCGCGAATCGCCCGCCCCTCGAATGGAGCCCGGCCCGCCAGCAGCTCATAGGCGAGGCATCCGAACGAGTACAGATCCACGCGATGATCGAGGGCGGGATCGCCCGCGATCTGCTCGGGCGCCATGTACGCCGGCGTACCAACGGAGGTGCCGGCATGGGTGACGGTGGCGGACGGGGGCCTGGCGACGCCAGTCGGGAGCGCCGCGTTGGCCAGCGCCTTTGCGATGCCGAAATCGGTGACGGCGGCGGTGCCACCGGAGAGGAGGATGTTCTCCGGCTTGATGTCGCGGTGCACCACCCCGCGCTGATGCGCGTAGGCCAGGGCGCGCGCCACGTCGCGAAGGATGCTGACCGTCTCGGCAAGCGATGGCCGCCCCTCGCGCTGCAGACGATCGCGCACGGAGAGTCCTTCGACGAACGGCATCGTATAGTACGGCGTGCCGTCGGCGTCTCCCGCCGCGAGTACGGGGACGATGTTCGCCTGCTGGAGCGCGGCGGCGAGCCGGATCTCGCGCTCGAAGCGCGTGACCGAGACGCCCGCGGTAAGCTCGGGCGAGAGGACCTTGATGACGACGCGACGGCCGAGCGCGCGCTCGGTCGCGAGGAAAACCTGGGCCATGCCTCCGCCACCGAGCTCGCGCTCAATGTCATACCGGCCACTCAGGATCGCCCCGAGTCGCGTGCGCAGGTCAGCCGACATTCGATTCGCAACTGAGATCCATTGGGATGCGCTGCCGATTGGCAAGCGTTGCGATGGGCGGATCGGTAAGATGCTGCGTCCCGAGGCGCATACGCAAGATCAGGTTCGCGGCGCTACCGGATCATGAGTTGGACGATGCCGTCACACACGTCTCGAAGGAAACCCCGAAGGGGCGCGCGCAGACACGTCAGTCAGCCGTCCCCGCATAGTTGTCGATCTGCGCGCGCTGGAGGGCACCCGAGAAATCGCAGTACCCAACCTTCGTCTCCGAATAGAAGTCATACACCTCCCAGCCGCCTTCCCGGTGCCCGTTACCGGTCTGCTTCACCCCCCCGAACGGCAGGTGCGCTTCCGCACCGATCGTCGGCGCGTTGATGTACGTGATCCCATTATCCAGCTCGTTCAGTGCGCGGAACGCGAGGTTCACGTCCTTCGTATAGAGCGACGACGAGAGACCGTACTTCACGCCGTTATTGATCTCGAAGGCCTCGTTCGCATCGGTCACGCGGATCACGCTGAGCACCGGACCGAAGATCTCCTCCTGCTCGATGCGCATCCCGCCCTCGACGCGCGCGAAGATCGTTGGCTCGAAGAAGAAGCCGTGCTCGAACTTCTTGCCATCGGGACGACGGCCGCCGCACAACAGGTCGGCACCGTCGCTCTGTCCGATGTCGATATAGCGCTCGACCTTCTTTCGTGAGGCATCATGAATGAGGGGCCCGACATCAGTGCCCTTCTTCCGCCCGTCGCCCAGGTTCATGTTGCGCGCGCGATCGATGAGCCCGCCCAGGAACTTGTCGTGGATTCCCTTCTGGAGGATGAGGCGGCTCGTCGCGGTGCAGCGCTGGCCCGTGGTGCCGAAGGCTCCCCAGACCACGCCGTCCAATGCGAGGTCGAGGTCGGCGTCGTCGAGGACGATCATCGCATTCTTGCCGCCCATCTCGAGCGACAGCCGCTTGTGTAGCCGGCCGCACGTCTCGCCAACGAGACTTCCCGTCTGCGTCGAGCCGGTGAACGAGACCACGGCGACGTCCGGATGCGCGACGAGCGGAGCACCGACGTCTGCGCCGAGTCCGTGGACGAGCTGGATGACCTCAGGCGGCAGGCCCGCGGCGAGCAAGATCTCCACGAGCACGTGGCCGGTGTGCGGCACGTCCTCGCTCGGCTTGAACACGCACGAGTTGCCGCAGACGAGCGCCGGAAACATTTTCCAAGTGGGAATCGCGAGCGGAAAGTTGAACGGCGCGATGATGCCGGCGACGCCGATCGGCCGACGGAAGCTCATTGCCCACTTGTTCGCGAGCTCGCTCGGCACCGTGCGTCCGGAGAGCTGGCGTCCCATCGTCGCGGCGTAGTACGCAGTGTCGATGCCTTCCTGCACGTCGCCGCGCGTCTCCGTGAGCGGCTTGCCCATCTCGCGCGTCATGAGGTCGGCGATCTCTTCCTTCCGCTGCACCATGATATCGCCGACGCGACGAAGGACGTCGCCGCGAGCGGGAGCGGGGGTCGCGCGCCAGAGGGCAAAGCCGCGCTTGGCAGAGGAGACCGCCGCATCGACGTCGATCGCGTTCGAGAGCGGGAAGAGGCCGATCACGTCGCGCGTGTCCGCCGGATTGCGATTCTCGAAGTAGGCGCCCGACTCAGGTGACGTCCACTGGCCGGAAATGAAGTTCTGGAAGGTCTTGGTCATTCGAGAAATGTATAGCCTTTGGCGCGACGGGTGCACAACTTCCCCGCGTAGTCCGATACTCCACGACGGACACTACCACACGACCCCGTTGCGACTCATCTCTCATGACAACATCGCTGCGGCGATGGGTATCATCGACCCGATCTTCCTGCACTCCCCGCTCGTTCGTGGGTCGTCGCTCGACCGCGCCCTCGACGTCGAGCTGTTCTGCAAGGTCGAGACGCTGAATCCAATCCGGTCGTTCAAGGGCCGCGGCACCGAGCTCCTGGTGGCGCAACTGCGCGACCGTCGCCGACTCGTATGCGCGTCGGCTGGCAACTTCGGACAGGGACTCGCACGTGCCGCGGTGAAGCGCGGACTCGAGGTGACGGTCTTTGCGGCCGAGCACGCAAACCCGCTCAAGATTTCGGCGATGAAGAAGCTCGGCGCGCGCGTGCGCTTGTCGGGCGCGGACTTCGACGCTGCGAAGGACGCGGCGCGCCGGCATGCTGCGTCGTCCGACGCGTACTATGTCGAGGACGGCGCGGTGCCGGAGATCGCGGAAGGTGCCGGCACGATCGCGCTCGAGATGAGCGAAGCCGGGCTCATGCCGGAGATCATGCTCGTCCCGCTGGGCAACGGGGCGCTTGCGACCGGCATCGGCGCGTGGTGCCGGGTTTCGGAGCCCGGCACGCGCGTCATCGGCGTGGTGGCGGCCGGCGCGCCCGCGATGCGCCTGTCGTTCGCGGCACATGAGCCGGTGTCAACGGAGTCGGCAAAGACGATTGCCGACGGCATCGCGGTGCGCGAGCCCGTGGCGTACGCGGTGAGCAGCATGCGCGTCGCCGTGGACGAAGTCGTGAGCGTGAGCGACAAGTCGATCGTGCGCGCCATGCGTCTCGTACACTTCCATCTCGGCCTCGTCATCGAGCCTGCGGGGGTCGTGGGCATCGCCGCGATGCTCGAGCATCCCGATCGGTGGCGCGGTGGCCGCATCGCGACTCCGCTCTGCGGCGGCAACGTCACCCAGGAAGACGCCCGCCGATGGCTCCTCGGCGTCAAGCAGGACGCGAAGGGCTAACTCACGGCGTGGTCGCCGGCGCTTGGCAGGAGAAGCTCGCCGGCCGCGCGGCGTCCGGCCGTGCGTATCCAGTGCGAGGCAGGATCTCCATGGCGCCGAGCACGAGCCCCCACACGACGAGCAGCAGTGAGAGCACGTGCGCGCGCGCGGTGTGGTGCCGCCACGTCCACACGCTGCTCCAGACTCCGCCCGCCACGACCGCGCTGATGGCCGCGCCGTAGCCGACGAGTCCCATCCCGCATCGCGACTGATACGGCCAGAACAGCATGCCCACCGCGAGTGCGGTCGCGAGTGCGAGTCGCGCGAACACCGGCCAGGTGCGCGTCTCCTCACGCTTCGCCGCGACCGCCGCCTTGGCCGCAGGGGACGCACCCTTCGCGGGCGCCGGCACGAGCGCAGAATCCGACATCGACTCGAGTTGCTTGTCGATCTTCTTGAGCTCCTCGTCCCAGTTGCTCATGCGTCGTCGTCCTCGTCCCCGGCATCAGTCGCGTTGGTCACGTGCACCGCGCCCTCGCGGCTCAAGCCATACCGTTCGATCTTCTTGTAAAGATTCGACCGGGGCATGTCGAGCCCACGGGCCGTCTCGCTCACGTTCCAGTCGAATGCACGCAGCTTGGCGATCAGGTACGCGCGCTCCGCGGCATGCTTGAACTCCTCGAACGTGGGGACGTCGAGCAAGGATCCGAGTCCACCCTCCGCCGACTCGGCATTGCGGCCGACGAGGCGCTCGACGTCATCCGCACCGATGCGTGTCCCGGTTGAAAGGATCAGCAGACGCTCGATGGTGTTGCGCAACTCGCGCACGTTGCCGGGCCAGTCGCGCGCCTGAAGCTTCGAGAGCGCCTCGTCGGACATCGCCTTGGGAACGAGTCCGGCCGGCCCGGTGAGCTGGTTGATGAAGTGCCCAACGAGCGAAGGAATATCCTCGCGGCGCTCGCGCAGTGGCGGGACATGGATGGGCACGACGTTGAGGCGGTAGTAGAGATCCTCGCGGAAGCGGCCGGCAGCGATCTCCTCCTCCACCACCTTGTTCGTCGCCGCAAGGACGCGGACGTCCACCTGCACGGTTTTCGCGCCGCCGATGCGTGTGACAACGCCATCCTGGAGCACGCGCAGCACCTTCGCCTGCGCCGCGAGGCTCATGTCGCCGATCTCGTCGAGGAAGAGGGTGCCGCCGTTGGCCTGCTCGAACTTACCAGCGCGATCAGCAACTGCACCGGTGAACGAACCTTTAATGTGCCCGAACAACTCGCTCTCGATGAGCTCACTCGGGATCGCGGCGCAGTTCACCTCGATGAACGGTCCCTTCGCGCGCGTGGACTGTGCATGCACCGCGCGCGCGACGAGCTCCTTGCCGGTGCCGTTCTCGCCCGTGATGAGCACGCGCGCTGGCGTCTTGGCCACGAGCGCGATCTTCTCGGTGAGCGCGCGAATGCCGTACGACCCGCCCACGATCTCGAAGCGCGTGTGAATCGTGTCGCGCAGACGCTCGTTCTCCTCTTGGAGGTCGAGGTGCGACAGCGCGTTCCGCAACGTGACGAGGATGCGATCGGTGTCGAGCGGCTTCTCGAGGATGTCGTACGCGCCGTGCTGCGTCGCCTCGACGGCCGTCTGGATCGTGGCGTGGCCGCTGATCATCACCACGACGGCATTCCGGTCGATCTCACGCAGCTTGCGCAACGCTTCGAGCCCATCGATCCCCGCCATCTTTATGTCCATGAAGACGAGATGGGGACGAAAGCGCTGGTACTCGGACAGGCCGTCCACGGCGTTCGCGGCGGTGTGCACCTCGTAACCCTCGAACTCGAGGAGCTGGCCGAGGGCGGCGCGGATGCCCTGCTCGTCGTCGACGATCAGGATCTTTCTATTCATGGCTTCTCGGCGGTCGGTGCTGCGGCGGTGACCTTGTATAGCGTGATGCGCCCGTTGGCGATGCGGACATCACCGAGCGTCCGTGGGGTGGGGACGGGGAGTGCATCGTCGGCGATGCCGGCGGGCCGCTCGGCCTTCGAGATCTGTCGCAGCAGACGCGGGATCGCACCCTTCGGGATGTTGAAGTCGCGCAACTTGATCTCGCGCACGGTCATCTCGCTCATGCCGGGCCGGACGACGCGAAAGCTGCCGCCGAGCGAGATCTTCTCGCGATCATTCAGCAGGCCGCCGAGTGGTCCGAGCACGCCGGATCCGGCGAGCTCCTTCACGGGCAACACGGCGCGGACGTAGAGCGCGTCGCCAATCACAGCCGCTTCTACACTGTCGGCGGATGTGGGAAGCCCGCGACCGACCGTCTGGAAGACGTAGGACGCAATTTCATTCGCCTTCACGTTCGTATAAACCGGCCCGGTGCTCGATGACAAGGATTCGATCGCGCGCTTGCCACGCTCACCTGCCGCGGGTGACAGCGGCTCCCACACGGGCGCTGTCGCGACGGCCGGGGGCTCGTTCCGCACCTTGCTCAGCCACTTGCCGCGAGTGAGGTACGCGCCGATGCCGAGCACGAGGAGTACTCCGAGACATCCGAGGCGCATGATACATCCCATCAGTCACCGTCCTCCCGTTCCCAGTGTCGCCGCGTGCAGCCGGCGGTAGCGAGCGCCCGATTGCGCCAGCGTGCTCTCCATCACCACGATCTCCGACACGACGTGCGACGCGCTGAAGTCTATCCTGCGCGCCGCCCGCGCGAGGCGGCGGACGCGGTCCAGCTCCAGCGGCGCCTTCACCCGCGCGAGTGTCACATGCGGCCGGAAGGCGCGTCCTTCGCTCTCGAACCCATCCGCCGCGCCCGCAATCTCGAGATCGTGATGCAACAGCTCGAGCCGCGGCTCCTGCTCTACCCCGATCCAGACGACGCGTGCCCGGCGAACATTCGGGAAGGCGCCGATGCCGCCAATCTCCATGGCAAACGGTCGATGCCCTGCGGCGACGGCGCTCGTGAACGCGATCACGGAGTGAGCCTGCGCCTCGCTGACGTCCCCGAGAAACTTGAGGGTGAGATGGCGCTTCTCAGGGGGCACCCAGGCGATCTCCGGCACCTCCGCTCGAAGCGGCGCGATCGCGAGCTCGAGATCGCCGACGAGCGACGGCGAAAACTCAACCGCGAGGAACAGGCGCAATGGTGCCGTCGCCCGGGGTGCTGCGCAGCTCGATGGCCACGTGGGTGAAGCCGTGCGTGCGCGCGAGCTCCACCGCTTCGCGCCGAATCGTTGCGTCGCCGAGCCGAGCGACAGTTTCGGCGTCTGCGACGAGGACTGCCAGGCCGAACCGCGACTCCACCTTGCACACCAATCCACGCTCGGCGAGCGCGCCTTCGAGCGCTGGCTGGCCACCGGGGGTCTCGCGCCGAATGCTCATGCGGCCGTGACGCCATGCAGCACGTTGAGCGAGCCGGAGCGGAAGCCGCGAAGGTCCAGTGCGACGCGCTCGAACCCGGCGGCGCACACGACGGCATGAATCGCGGCGAGGTTCGCTGCCTCGAGCCACGTCGAGAGCACCGAGGGTGAAAGCTCGACGCGCGCGAGGTCGTCGTGGTACCGGACGCGCATGTCGCCCGTGATCCCGAGCATCCGCAACGCATGCTCGGCGCGCTCGACCTGGCCGAGGCGCTCGGGCGTGACGCTGGTGCCATACGGGAGGCGCGACGACAAGCATGGCGACGACGGCTGCGCCCATGTCGGCAGGCCGAGCGCGCGGGAGCGCTCGCGAATCTGGTCTTTCGTGAAGCCGAGGTCGGCGAGGGGACTGAGTACAGAGTGCTCGAGCGCCGCCTGCGCGCCGGGCCGATGATCGGAGAGGTCGTCGGCGTTGGTGCCGTCCACGACCGTCGCGTAGCTGCGAGCGAGCGCGGCCGGCACCACGAGCGACCACAGCTCCGTCTTGCAGAAGTAGCAGCGGTTCGATGGATTCGCCGCGTAGCGCGGATCGTTGAGCTCGTTCGTGTCGAGCTCGAGGACTTCTATATTGAAAGACTCCGCCACCGAGCGCGCCGCGGCCCACTGCTCGGCGGGATACGAGGGGCTCCGGCCGATGATGGCGAGCACGTTGTCGGCGCCGAGGGCGGTTCGAGCAACGACGGCGAGATATGCGGAGTCCACGCCGCCGGAGAAGCCGATGGCGACGCGTGCCCGGCCGGCCAGCCACTCGACAAGCGCCGTCTCCCGCTCGAGAGCGGTGGGTGATGGCGGCGGCGGCAGCGGGGCGTGTCCCATGCCCAAAGGTATCGAGGGCGAATGGGCGTGTGCAGGGTCAGCGGTCAGAGCCTGCGCGAGCTCCTGCTCCACTAGTGCGGCGTCGTCCCCGAGTGTGAAGCGCGTTCCTTCGCGCGTTCGAGGAATCCAGCGCGTGAGGTCTCCTTGATCGCCGTCATGTGGTCGCTCATCAGCCGCGTGAGGAAGCGCTGCCCCTCACCGATCCGCTCGACCTCGATGGCCGTCGAGTCGACCGCTGCCTCCATCCGGTTCAGCCGCTCCATGAGATCCGAGGGCAGCGCGGCGACGGCGGTCGTACTGCGCCTCCAGATCCGGCGGGCGAAGGCAATCGAGATAGGGAGGAGGAGGACAAGCGCGAAGAATCCGCCCATCAGGAGGTTTTCCCGATCGACTTGGATTATCTCCGGCGGCGGGACGAGCATGCCAGGCATTGGTCCAAGCTCCACGAGATCGTTCGTGGTGCGCCCGAGGAGGCGCTTCACGGCTTGAATGCGCTCGTCGAGTTCAATCATGCGCTGGTCGAGGACGCCTCGCGCAGGGTCCTTAGTCGGTAGCGCATTGAACTGCGCCTCAACCGCTGCCCGCTCGAGACGAAGGGCGTCGGCTTCGGTCGTCAGCGCACTTCGCTGGGCAGCGAGGGCCTCGTAATGCGCTTGCTGAGCGATCGATGTGGCGGAGTGTTCCAAGAGCTGACTCATTCTTCCCTCGGCGGGTTTATCGTGATGCGAATGGACCGTCGGGGTCGATACGCCGTCAACCCAACATGCGTTTCACGCGCCGATAAGCAAGAGCAGAACCGGCGGCATCACACCCCGGACAACGAGCAGGACCCTCATCATTCACAGGCCATGATGCGACGCGTCGTCACTCTCGTCCTCACCGCTTTCGCCATTGGCACTCCGGCCCGCGCCCAGCACCCGCTTCGACATCACATGGACGCCGTCGAAATGCGCTTCGCGCGCTCACAGCCCGTTGTTTCCTACGTGCTGCGCGTGGACAGCACCGACCTCACCGGCTGGTCAGTGGAGATGCGGATCCGCAACGTGCCCGACAGCTTCCAACTCGCGATGGCGAAGCACCCGGAGTACGACGACCGCTACTGGCGCTTTGTCGAGCGGCTGGCGATTACGTCATCGCGCGGGGCTGCGACGATCACGTCGGCCGATAGCGCGCTGTGGAACGTGCGAACAACCGGTGGCGAGGCGCTCGTTCGCTATCGCATCGCGCTGCCCCCGGCCGAGGTGCCTCGTCGTGCCGCCTGGCGACCGTTCCTCTTACCGAGCGGAGGGCTCACCGGCGGGCCACACGCTTTCATGTATGTCCGCGGCGCCGAGCTCGCGCCGTCGCACGTTCGCGTCGAGGTGCCGGCGAGCTGGAAGGTCGCAACGGCACTCTCCCGTACCACGGATGACAACGTCTACTTCGCGCCGAGCGTCGGCGTGCTGGCCGAGTCGCCGATCTTCGTGGGCAAGTTCCACGATTGGCGCTTCGAGGTGGACGGCGTGCCACATCGCGTGGCGTACTGGCGCGCGCCGAACGGCGTCGCGTTCGACACGACCGCGTTCGTTCGCTCGATCGAGCTCCTTACGCGTGAGTCGGTGGCGCTCTTCGGCCGGCCACCGTATCGCGATTACACATTCATCCTCCAGGACGAGGCGTACGGGGGGCTCGAGCATCCGGCGTCGGTCACAATTGGCGCATCGAGCGCGGACCTCGCGCGCGACGTGCACGCGCGCCTCCCGGAGATTGCGCACGAGTTCATTCACACGTGGAACCTCATGCGGATCAGGCCCGCGGAGTACACGGGCGTGAGCCATCGTGCGATCGCGCCGGCGGCCGGGCTCTGGTTCAGCGAAGGGCTGACGATCTATTACGCAGACGCGCTGCTTCGCCGCGCCGGTCTCCCGGCAGAGGACTCCACCCGGACAGCGCACCTCACCGACCTTCTCGAGCGCTACCTCGACAACCCGGGCTACCTCAGGTACTCGGCCGAGGCAACGAGCCGCCTCGCGTACAACGCGGGCCCCCTCGCCACCGGGAACTACAACCTGAGCTCGCACACGCAAGGCGAGGTCATCGGCGCGATGCTGGACTTCATCGTTCGCGATGCAACCGGCGGTGCGCGGTCGATGGACGACGTGATGCGGTTGATGCTGGAGCGGCATTCCGGCGAGGCGGGGTTCACGGCGCGCGACGTCAAGCGCGTGGTGAGCGACGTCTGCACGTGTTCGGTCACGCCGTTCTTCGACGCGCACGTGCGCGGCTCCGCGCCGATCGATGTGGCGCGCTATCTCCGCATGGCAGGGCTACGCGCGGACACCACGCGGCAGGTGGCGATGCGCGATGGCCAGCCCGATGCCGACTTCCGCGTCGCGGGATGGCCGGATGAGGCGACTGGCCGGTTCCTGCTGCGCATCTTCGATCCGCGATCGGTGTGGGCGCGCGCGGGTCTCAACACGGGCGATCACGTCGTCTCGATGAACGGCACTCCCGTGGCGACGTGGCCGGAGTTTCGGGCAACGCTGCGCGGGTTGAAGTCCGGGGATTCCGTTCGCGTCGTGGTCAAGCGGCCAGCAGGCGAGTTCGCCACGGTCGTGCGGCTCACGCCGTTCGAGCGGGTGGCCGTTCGGGTGACGCCATTGGAAGGAGCAACCGCGAAGCAGGCCGCGATTCGTGAACAGTGGCTATCCGGGCGCTGAGTCCTACTTCTTCGGCAGGTACTTGTCCGGAATGACCAGTCCCGCGCGCTCGCTGTCCCAGAAGATCGTCACGATCCACCAGCGACGGCCGTCATTGTAGAGCTGGATGCTGTTGATGCCGCGCGCGAACGGCTTCGGATCAGACGGAAGCAACCGCGATTCGTACGTGCTGAACCGGTGCAGCACGTTGCCGAACGTCTCGGACACCTGCGACACCTCGATCTCGTAGAAACCGCGCGCCTCGAGCCCGGGACCCGCGGTCGTGATATAGCTCTCGGGCGTCATCACGAGCGGACGACCGGGAGTGGTATCGCGTCCCGCGCGCGCAACGATGAGACGCGCTTCCGGAATGAGAAGTGGGCGAAAGCGCGCCCAGTCGCGCGTCTGGCCTGCGGGTCCCGAGATCGATTCGTACAGTGCGGTGATGATAGCGTCCGGCGTCGCGACGTCGGCGGGGCGCGCGACGGGCATGGCCGGCGCGCTCCCCTGCCCTTCGGCAACCGCAGGCGAGAACAGTAGCGCGGCAACGAAAAGCCGGCGGGCGAGCGAGAGCGAGTGAGTCATGGTCGTGTGGAGGAGGTTGGCAGTAGCGTGCCACCGCGGAGCGGAGAGGTCAACCGTAAGAGCGCGAACTGCAAGAAGACGGGTTTGGGGTGGAGAGTCAGGGGTCGAGGGTTGGGAGTTTAGAGCCGGGTCTGGGGTTGACGGTCTTTACCGCCAACGCCGAACCCAGTATTGAACCCAAAACCCAGCACCCCACACTCTTCACGCCGGACTCGGCCTTCATCGCCGCACGATCCGCATCACTCGTGACCCGACGACGACGTACAACTCGCCCAGCCCATCGCGACCGAACGACACGACAAAGGGAACGGAGATGCCCGTCCAGGAGCGCAACTCCGTCGCGCTCCCGCCAGCCATGCGAAGGCTGCGCACCCAGCCTCGGCAAAAATCGGCGAAGAGGTAGTGTCCCGTGAGCTCGGGAATCGCGGCACCGCGATACACCTGCCCTCCGGTGACGGAGCACCCATCGGTGTGCGGATAGTCGTAAACCGGAGACGTGAGCGTCCGTCCCGCTGCGCAGTTGGTGGACGGATTGAAGCACGCCGTGCCTTCCATGAGGCGCCAGCCGTAGTTCACGCCAGCCGTCGTGATCGGGACCGCATTCACTTCCTCGCGCGCGTTCTCGCCCACGTCGCCGATGTAGAGCAACCCGCCGGCGACGTCGAACGAGTAACGCCACGGGTTGCGAAGCCCGTACGCCCAGATCTCCCCCGCCGCATCCGTGCGCCCCACGAACGGGTTGCTCGGCGGAATCGTGTATGGCAGCGTGCGGACGTCGATGCGCAGCACCTTGCCGAGCAGGCTGCGCAGGTTCTGTGCGTTGTTCGGCGGGTCGCCGCAGCAGCCACCGTCGCCGGGCGCGATGTACAGCATGTCGTCGGGGCCGAACGCGATCAGGCCGCCGTGATGCTCATTCCCGCCGTGCGGGATCGTCGTAACGAGCCCCGCGCTCGGTCCGCTGACGTCGGCGCCCGGCGTGGACGAGAATCGCTCGACGACCATATCTCCGCCGACGTTCACGTAATAGACGTAGAAGTAGCCGTTCGTGGCGTACCGCGGGTCGAACGCCATGCTCAGCATCCCGCGCTCGCCCGTGTTGTTCACCCGGCTGCGGATGTCGAGAAAGATCGTGCCCGACAGAAATCCGTTCACGATGGTGCGAATGCGTCCGCCCCGCTCG
The DNA here is from genome assembly GCA_046596395.1 of Gemmatimonadaceae bacterium. Taxonomy (GTDB): domain Bacteria; phylum Gemmatimonadota; class Gemmatimonadetes; order Gemmatimonadales; family Gemmatimonadaceae; genus AG11. The sequence continues at coordinate 89 of JBKJMP010000260.1, read as the reverse complement.
ACGACGAAGAGGCGTGCGTCGCCGTCTGGCGCCGTGACGAAAACCGGCTGCGTGAATCCGTCGGCGACGAGTTGCACCGCCAGGTCGAG
>JBKJMP010000195.1:0-7361 GCA_046596395.1 Gemmatimonadaceae bacterium | reverse complement strand
CGCGAGCTGGGCTTCGCCTTCGACAGTGCCGCGAGCGCCGCGCTCTTGTCGCTCGTGAAGGCCTGGACGATCTCCGCTTCATCATCGAACAACACGAGCGCCGCGCGATCGCCAGCGGCGAGGCCGAGAATGGTGCGCCGAGCGGAATCGACGGCGGCGGGCCAGACGTCGCGATGGCCCATGCTCATGGAGCGGTCGAGCAGCACAATCACCGCGCGTGCCCGCCGGTTGGCCGCGGCGTCCGCCGAGCGCGAGAAGAGCGGGCGCGTGAACGCGAGAACGATGAGCGCGAGCACGAGAAGCCGGAGCAGCAGCAGCGGCCAGTCCGTCACGCGACGTCGTTCTGCGGTGCGGATGGGTAGCTGCTCGAGAAACATGAGCGACGGAAATTTCTGCGGCCGGTCCTTGTCGCGATGCCGGAGGTGCAGGATGACCGGCACCACGAGCGCCGCGAGTCCGGCGAGGAAGGCGGGGACGAGGAAGCCCATCAGCGCACCTTGCTCCGCGCGAGGCGGCGGTCGAGGTACGCATGGAGTGACCGGTCGAGCGGCTGGTCGGTATCGACGCGCACGTAGTCGGCACCCGATGCGGCGAGCCGCTTGATGATCGCGGCGTAGTGGGCGTCGAGCAGCTCCTTGTACTTCGCGCGGAGGTCGTCGGGGCGGAGCGGGAGGCGCATCCCGCTCTCGGAATCCTCGAACGTGGTCGCGACGGTGAACGGGAAGTCGCGCTCCGCGGCATCCACGAGGTGAAAGACGATCACGTCATGTCCGCGCATGCGGAGCGCATCGGCCGCGTGGCCGATGTCGTCGGGCGTCTCGTAGCAGTCGGTGACGAGCACCACGATGCCGGGGCGCGTGGTGAGGTGCGTGAGCCGGTCGATCGCGCTCGTGAGCTGGCCGCGCCCCGTCGCCTTCGAGCGGCCGAGCGTGTGCAGCAGGAGCTGGAGGTGCCGGGTGGATGCGGGAACGACGTCCACGAGCTCGCCGGTGAACGTCGCGAGTCCCACGCGATCCCCTTGGTGTTGCGACAGCCACGCGAGCGATGCCACGAGGAAGCGGCCGTAGTCGTACTTCGTCACGGGCCCGCTGCCGAAGTCCATCGAGGCCGACGAGTCGAGTGCAAAGATGACGCTCGCGTTCGTGTCGGCCTGGTACTCCTTGATGTAGAACCGGTCGGTGCGGCCGAGGACTTTCCAGTCGATGCGGCGGAGGTCGTCGCCGGGCTGGTAGGCGCGATGCTGCGCAAAGTCCATCGACGACCCTTTCCGCATCGAGCGATGCTGCCCGTGCATGAAGCCATCCACGACCGTGCGCGCCAGGAGCGCGAGGTCGGAGATCCGGGCGAGGAGGTTGGGGTCGAGGAAGGACTGCGGGACGCTCAAGAGTTCGTTCCTAGTGCGAAGTGCGGGACAGCAATAGCGGAACAGCAATCCTTACCACGGGGGACACGGAGGACACGGAGGAATACCAGAACAGCACAATGTCATTTCGAGCCAAGTCGCGATCCGCTCTGTCGCCTCGGCGAACCGAAGAACAATTGCAACTTCTCTTCATGCAGTTCCTCCGTGTCCCCCCGTGTCCTCCGTGGTCAATCACGCTCTTGAAACAACGTGAAACGCAGCGTTCGCAGAGGTCGCGGAGTAGACCCAGACAGCAACGGCACTTCTTTCAGTTTTCAGTTCATGTAGTCCTCTGCGCCCTTTGCGAACCTCTGCGTCCTCTGCGTTATTGCTTTTTCTAGTTCTCACATCGCTGATTTAGGCACGGGAACCGCAGCCAGCAGCTTCGTGATCAACACGTCCGTCGTCACCTTCTCCGACTGCGCCTGAAAGTTCAGCAGGATGCGGTGACGCAGCACGGGCAGCGCCAGCGCCCGAACATCATCGAAGCTCACGTGACTGCGCCCCTGCAACAGCGCACGGGCCTTGGCACCGAGAATCAACGCCTGTGCCGCACGCACGCTGGCGCCGTACGACACCCACTGCCTGATGAAGTCCGGCGCACCGTTCTCACTCGGGCGGCTCATGCGCACGACCTTCACCGCATAGCGCGTCACCGCGTCGGCCACCGGCACGCGGCGCACGACGCGCTGGTACGCGAGGATCTCGTCGCGTGACACGACCTTCTGCACAACCTCCTGCGGCACCGTCGTTGTCGTCCGCACCACCTGCACCTCGTCCTCCTCGGGCAGGTAGTCGAGCACGATCTCCAGCATGAAGCGATCGAGCTGTGCTTCGGGCAGCGGATACGTGCCCTCGAGCTCGATGGGGTTCTGCGTGGCGAATACGAAGAACGGTGGCTCCAGCTCGTACGTCCGCCCCTGCACCGTCACGCGACGCTCCTGCATGGCCTCGAGCAATGCGGCCTGCGTCTTCGGCGGCGTGCGGTTGATCTCATCCGCCAGCAGCACATTGGCGAACACGGGACCCGGCATGAAGGTGAGCTTCCGACGCCCGGTGTCCGGATCGTCCTGGATCACGTCCGTGCCCGTCACGTCACTCGGCATGAGGTCGGGCGTGAACTGGATGCGCGAGAATTTCAGGTCGAGCGCGCGCGACATCGTCGAGATCAGCAGCGTCTTCGCCAACCCAGGAACGCCCACCAGCAGGCAATTCCCCCCGGCGAACAGCGCGATCAGCGCCTGCTCGACGATGTCGTCGTTGCCGATGATGACCTTCCGCAGCTCGAACGCGATGCGCGTTCCCGCCGCCTGAAGCCGATCAGCGAGGGCCGCATCATCGAGATTCTCCAGCTCGGTTGTTTGAACAGTGGCGGTGGCCGTCAAGCGAAATTCCTCGTGGGGTCAGCGGGTGAGCGCGTAGATCAGGTAGTTGACGCCGAGCTTGTAGGCATCGTTCGAGAGGTCGAGCGGGAAGAACCCCACGTCGGAGTATTCCCAGTACTCCGACATGTCATTGTTGTAGTTCACGATGGCGATCAGCCGTTTGGTGCGGTCGTTGTCCACGAAGTAGCCCCAGAACTCCGACGGCCGCCGGTTATACGGATGCACGTACGCAAGGCTGTTGATCTTGTAGAACGAGTCGAACACCCGGTCATCGGGCGTGAGCTTGATCGGCTTGAGCCTCGGTAGCACGCGCTTCATCTGCGCCTCGAGATTCTGGTACGCGTATTCCTCGAAGTCGTCGAAGATCAGGAAGCCGCCCTTCGTGAGGTAGTTGCGCAGTCCTAGCACCTCTGCTTCAGACGGCACCCAGAACCCGGGCTCCGACATGTACGCCACGGGATACTTGAACAGCTCGGGATCGTCGAGCGTGACGATGTTGCTCGCCAGGGTGCGCACACGGACGGTGGAGAGCTCGCCGAGAATCTTCGTGAAGTGCCGCTCGCCGCGGGGATAGTCGTGCGCCCACGGTGGCTCGCGCCGCCCGCCACTCGCCTCGTAACGGATGCGCGCGAAGGTGAAGCGTCCATCGTATGGCACGTTGGCGGGAAACTCCATCACGCCACCGCCGCGACGACGACCCTCGCCGAAGTCCTGCGCAGCCGACACCATCGGCAGCACGAGCAGTACACACGCAACGGCCCATCTACGAAGCATCATGGCCGTCCTCCTGATTGACTCTTGTTCCGCAGATCCAGCAGCAGTGCCTGCGCCTTCTCGAACGATGGCGCGCGCTCGAGTACGTTCAACAGCTCGCGCCGCGCACCGGCGACATCACCTGCGTCCGCGAGCGAGCGCGCCAGCGCGTAGCGAGCATCCAACGGGTCGGAGGGATCCAGTGCCAGCACCGCGCGTCGCTCGGACACGGCACGCCCGTGATCGCCGGCCTTTGCGGCGGCGACCGCCAGCCGGTTGTGGACGCTGACGTCGTACGGCGAGATCCATAGGAGACGCTCGAGCGGAGCTCGAGCACCCACCGTATCCCCGAGCCGCTCGCGCAGCTCGGCCTCGAGCAGGTTCGCGTCCCAGGCGGTCTCGTTGGCGCGCGTGACGCGCATGATCTGCTGGAGCGCTTCCTTATAGTCGCCACGATCGCGCGCGAGAATCGCCAGCATCTCGGCCGGCGATCCGGAGCCCGCGTAATCCGGGAACATTGCCTGCGCGCGCAGCAGCGCGACTCGCGCGGAATCCGGATTCTGCCCCATGAAGCCGATCGCCGCGCGTACCGCCTGCACGAACGGACCAGCGGGCTCGCCCTTGTCGTCGGACGCCACGTTGCGTAGCGGGACCGCGAATTTCGCGCGGAACCACGTGTCGAACTTCTCGTCGAGCTGCGCGGGCGTGCGCTCGAGCACCTTCGCAAAGACTTCCGGCGTCTCCAGCCCGTCGCGATACGCCGTGAGCATGTCCACGAGCGCCTTCGAGCCGTACTGCTGCTCGACCATCTCGCACACGAGCGACGCCAGGTAGTAGCTGTGGATCACCTCGCTCGGCGCGCGCGGGCGCACGAACCCGTCGTTCAACTGGCTCACCTTGCGCAGCTTTCCACCCGCGTACGCCGCGAGGAAGTCGATCGTCGCCGTGGCGCCCCACCCCGAGCGCGCACGCCGCTCCTCCAGCACCGACAACCCCTCCGACAACCAGCGCGGCGCACGGTTCCCCGACAGTCCGAGCGTGAACGTGTGCGCCAGCTCGTGCCACGCGACCGAACCCCAATTGAACTGTCCACGCTCGCGCGCGGACGGAGCATCCATTGCGAGCACGGGCCCGAAGCTCACGCCGAGCGCGCCGAGCCCTGCAAGTCCGACGGTGCGAACCGAGAAGTCTGCATGACGGCGATAGATCTCCATGCGCACCGTGCTCGACGGCCGATAGCCGTACCGCTTCGAGAGCGAGTCGTACGCCTCCTCGAGGAGCGGAAAGAGATACAGCGAAAGAACCTGCGCCTCCTCGGGCGGCGCGACGATCTGGAAGTGCCCGCGATCGATCGTCGTGAACTTCTTCAGCTCGTCGAGCAGGTCGAGCGTGTTCTTGTGCCAGAGGTTGAACGGGTCGATGGCGAATGCGCGCTCGAGCACCGCGCGCCCCTCCTCGATCCGTCCGGCGCGCAGCTCGTTGGTGCCCACGAGTCCGAGTGCACGCACCGAGGACGAGTCGAGCGACATCGCCTCACGCGCCCACCGCACGCCATCGGCATACCGGCGCTGCCGCGCCGCCGCCTCCGCGAGCTCCGCGTAGAAATCCGCGGGCCGCGGATTCAACCGTCGTGCCGCCGCAGATGCGCTGCGGAACAGCGCAGAATCGCCCGTCAACCACGCCGACGCCGCGATGAGCGACCATGCACCGATCGACGACGAGTCAACCGCGAGCGCCCTCCGCGCAACGGTCGTGGCCGAGTCGTAGGCCTCTGCCTCGAGGTGCAGTCGCGCGAGTTGCACCTGCGCGGGCACGAGCGACGGATTCGCCGCGATGCTCTTCCGCACGAGTGCCATCGACTCCGTCTTCCCCTCGAAGTCCGCGATGCGAGCCATGCCGAGCATCGCGCGGGCATTCTCGGGAGCGCGCTTCAGCACGTCCTCGAATGACGTCCGCGCGTCGGGCGCGTTGTACTTCTCGAGCAGCAGGTCGCCGGCTCGTAGACGTGCCTCGATGTTCGACGAGTCGATCGCCACCGCGTTGTCGAACGACGAGAGCGCCTGACGCACGGACGCCGCGTCGCCGGCGCCGAGCAGGACGTATGCACGCCCCGCGGCGACCTGGTCGTCGGCGGACCAGCGTGCGGACGCGGCCTTGTACGCGACCGTGAGCGCGACGGCGCGCCGCAGCGCATCCGCACGGTCCCCGCGACGCAGCGCGAGCTCGGCGAGCGACACCTCCGCCGTGCGGCGCCCGGCAGCGTCCTGCTGGATCGCTCCACGGAACACCGAGTCCGCCTCGGCGAGACGTCCACGCAAGACGAGCACCTCGCCGAGTGCGGCGGAGATCGCGGGCCCACCGGCGCGCGCGACGCGCTCGGCGTCCTCCAGTCGTCCTGCGTCGATGTGTACGCGGACCTGCGCACGCGGGTCTGCTGGCTGGCGCCACGCGCACGCGAGCAGCGAGAGCGCGAGGACGAGTGCGCCGCGTGTCACGGCTTGCCACCCGCGAGCCGGATCGCCTGCGACTTCTCGGCGACGAGCAGCAGTAGACGCTCGAGCTCTTTGTCGTACGCCGAGGAATCCATGGACGCCTTGCGGCTGCGCAGCGCGACGACCTGTGCCTCCAGTTCCTGTCGCTCGCCCACGAGCGCGATGACCCGCGGGTCGGTGCTGCCGCGTGCGCCGCCGAACGCCACCGTGCGCGCGAGCGTGGTGTCGCTCAGGATCGCGTGCTCGGTGAGCATCTTGTTCTCGGTCTCGTACGCGCGCGCGACCTCCTTCTTCGCGTAGCTGAACGCCTCGAACACGGAGACGCGCCCGTCCTTGTCGGCGTCGGCCTCGGTTCCCGTGAGTCCGCGCACGAACGGGCGCGCGAACGTTGCCTCGTTGCGCTCGATCGCCGTCTTGGTGGCGGACACGATGATGCGTCCCTTCCCCGCGAGCACGGGCACGAAGTCGCCGCTGCCGCTCGCGGCATTCACGAACACAACGGACTGCGGCGCAAAGCCCGCGAGCCACAACGCGAAATCCGACGCGGTGGCGTCGGGACCTGGAAGATTCACGCGCGAGCGCGGGCCTTCACCGGCACCGTGGCCGTTGAGAAACACGAGCACGACGTCTCCGGGCGCAACGCGTTGCGAGAGCCGGAGAAATGCCTTCGCGATCTCCTCCTTCGTGGATCGCGCGCTGGCGCCATCCTCCGACAGCATGATGAGGCTTGCGTCGGCAACGTTCCACTTCTTGCGCGCCGAGTCCGCGAGCGTCGCCGCCGCTTCACGGAACGCCGCCTTGTATTGCGGCTCACCAGCGAGACCGCTGATGATCATCACGTGCGTCTGCTGCGCATGCACAGCGCCTGCTGAAAGAAGCAACGTCAGGATTGTCATCCTGAGCGTAGCGAAGGATCTGCACCTTGAATTCATCACGCCAACCCCCGCCTTCTGCGATACACCCACTCTGACCCCAGCAGCAGCGCCAACAAAAAGAATACTGCGGGCATGTCCCAGAGGTCCCGCGCGTCGCGGACCGTCACTCCACTCTCCGTGAACATCACGTCGTCGGCGAGCTGTGCCGCGTCCTTCAGCGGGTAGTATCGTCCTCCCGTTTCCGACGCGATGCGCCTGAGCAGCGGAGTCCGCAGCTCTGCCTGCTCCACGTCCGCACCCTGGTCATCCGCGAGCAACGAGCCCGGAGCCGATGTAATCGTGTCACGCCCCTGCCGAGCAACTGCCGTGAGCGCGTAGACACCGGCCTCGTCGGCGATGAAGCGTCCGGTGTACGAGCCATCCTCGCGCAACGACCACTCCATCGGCACGTCCA
>JBKJMP010000565.1:0-6641 GCA_046596395.1 Gemmatimonadaceae bacterium | reverse complement strand
ATGTAGGCGAGGCCGATCTGCTTGCCGTCGGCGCCGAGCGAGCTCCCCAGGAAGGTGCCGAGCGTGACGAGCCACGAGCCGTAGATGAAGTACTGGATGAACATCATCAACGAGAGCCGCGTACGAATGGAATTCATCGTGGCTCGTCACGCTCGGCACCTTCCTGGGGAGCTCGCTCGGCGCCGACGGCAAGCAGATCGGCCTCGCCTACATGCTCATCGCGATCGCGGCGATCATATCGCCATTCATCGTGGGCATGGTCGCCGACCGCTTCTTCGCCACCGAGCGCGTGCTCGCGTTCCTGCATCTCGTTGGAGGCGCGCTGCTGTACATGGCGACCATGCAGACCTCCTTCGACAAGTTCGCCTGGGTCTTCCTGGCGTACACGCTCTGCTACATGCCCACGCTGGCGCTCACGAATTCGATCTCCTTCGATAACATGCAGGATCCGTCGCGCGAGTTTCCGCGCATCCGCGTGCTTGGGACGATCGGGTTCATCGCCGTGGGACAGATGATCGGCCGAATGGGCGCCGACGCCACGGCGCTGCCACTTCAGATGGGCGCGGCGGCTTCGGTGCTGATGGCGCTGTACTGCCTCACCCTCCCGCACTCGCCGCCGCACGCTGCCGGCAAGCCGCTGTCAGCACGCGACGTCCTCGGCCTCGACGCGCTGGCGTTGCTCAAGGACCGTTCCTTCGCCGTGTTCGTGATCGGGTCGTTCCTGCTGTGCATCCCGCTTCAGTTCTACTACGCGTTCACGAATCCATTCCTGAACGAGATCGGCGTGCAGGGTGCGGCGAGCAAGATGACCATCGGGCAGATGTCGGAGATCGGGTTCATGCTCCTCATGCCGTGGTTCCTCGTGCGGCTCGGCGTGAAGAAGATGCTGCTGATCGGCATGGCGGCGTGGACCACGCGCTACGTGTTGTTCGCCAACGGTGATGCCGGATCGGGCATGTGGATGCTGTACCTCGGCCTGCTGCTCCATGGCATCTGCTATGACTTCTTCTTCGTCACGGGCCAGATCTACGTGGACCAGAAGGCCGACGTGAGCATTCGCGCCTCGGCGCAGGGGTTCATCGCGCTGGTGACGCTGGGGCTGGGACAGGCGATCGGGTCGTGGCTGTCGGGCGTGGTGGTGGATGCGAACGCGACGGGGGTGGGCACGGCCGTGGTGCACGACTGGTTCAGCATCTGGATGGTGCCGGCGATCGGTGCGTTCGGGGTGTTGCTGCTCTTCGCGGCGTTCTTCAAGCCTCCCTCGGACAAGGTCGTAGTGTAGGTGACCGCAGAGGTGTAGCACTCCAGGTGACTCCTGCAGGGTAAAAGTCCTCGCGCATGGCAGTAGGGCCGGTTCCCCAGCGGATGCCATGCTTCTGGGAATTCGTACCACCGCGGTTGCTATTCGAATCATGACGGAGCGGATGCGCCTGGAAATACGCGGGCACCATCGGCGCGCGCAGCGTGAGTTCTTCGCACAATTCCACCTCCTGACACACGCGAAACCGCCGCCGTGTCGGCGGCGTTCTTCGCGGTCAGTGGGATGCGACCGGTATTCGGATGGCCGGAGTTCCGACGTCCACGTACAACCTGTGCGGCGAGGGGTTGTTGATGACCCTCTCGCAGCTTCCATCCGATGCGGCTGTCATGGATGCCGTTGTCGCCGACGGCCTCGCGGAGTTCGAGGCACACCTCGGCTTGCGCGAGTCACCGGAGTCGCATCGGCTGCACGTGGCGGCCGCGATCAGGGCCTCGGTACTCTCTCCCTGAAATTCACGCCTGGTCTCTCGAGACGATAATCAAGTCCGGCTCGGCGACGCCGGCGCGCAGGGCTGCATCGATCCACCGGTCCTCATTCTTGTTCGAGCGATCCCCCGGCCCCTTGTACTCGAGGAACACCGTGTGCGCCCCGCGCCACGCCATCACGTCGAACGCGCCACTCGCCTTGCCGCCGTTCTCGGCCACGATGCGATCGTAGAGCGCCTGCGCTGGCAAGGGCAGCAGCACTGGTGACGAGACGTGCGGCATCTCGCGCCAGAACTTCCGGCCGTGGAACGTGTCGACCCACACGCCGTCCCAGCCGTCTACGTTGAGCCAGCGCAGCACGGCGAGCTCGCCGAACATCGGCGCGCCGTTGAACGTGACCAGCGGCTTCGACGTGTACGTCGCCGGAATGACGCCTTCCTTCAGATAGTTCGGGCTCGCGGTGCCGAGCGGAATGGCAACGCGCCGAATGCGGACGACGCGTCCGGATGGCAGTCGGCAATCGATGGCTTCGACGTGGGTCGCGCGCGCAAAGAGTGATTGCATCGAAACAGTGCCTCGCGCGTTTCGTGCCGACGTGCGCTGATTTGGTACCGGTGGAAGGCGTCCCGTCCGCCATCGTTCGGCATGCCGAGTAGACGAGAGGCCTCTCGCGGAGGTAGTGTATGGGTATGCCCGTTTCGGTGCCGCGGTATACGGTGGAGCAGCTCGAGCACTTTCCGGACGACGGAAATCGCTACGAGTTGCTCGATGGCGTGCTGCTCGTGACGCCGCAGGCCGGTGCGCCCCACCAGCTCATCGCTGCGAGGTTGGTCGCGATTCTTGGCCACGCGCTCCATCTGACGGGATATGCCAGTGTCTTCGCGCCCGGGGTGGTGATTCTTCCGCCGGGAACGCAACTCGAGCCGGATCTCCTCGTCGTGCCGTCGCGATTTCCTGCTGATGCGGAGTGGCCCGAGATCACCGAGCGCTGGCTCGCAGTGGAGATCCTGAGCCGTTCGTCTCGCTTCTACGACCGTGAGTTCAAGCGCAAGGCTTACCTCGACCTCGGCGTGCACGAGGTGTGGATCGTGGACCGTGACGCCGGCGTCGTGGAGATCAGTCGCGCACCGGGGGATGTGACTGTCGTTCGTGACGTGATCAACTGGCGCGATCCTTCGGGAGCAGTCGAGGTGTTGGTCGATCTCGACGTCGTCTTCGCCGGGCTGCGTTAGTCTCTGCTCATCCCTGAAACGCCGACACTTGAGCGCTCGGCGGCGGCGGAAGCAAGCGGGGGAGCCCAGACCGCGGAACGCTGATGAGGCTGAAAGAACGCACGCCGGCGGCGCTGCAACTGCGTTCTCGGTGGTGCCGTTGCCCATTGTATTCGAACCTGAGCACCTGCCACGCTGCGAATCGATCGCCAGTCTGCTCCCGTGATGCGCTACCAAAGATTTCGATCCCGTCAGTTCGCTCCAACGCTGTTACAGCGACGTCGGCGTGCGCGGTTGCTGCGTCACCAGCGTTCCGCGGTCTGGGCTTCACTGGCGCACCTCCACCGCTCGCTTCGGCCCGAACGCTGCCCGTGTCCCTCGTTCTCGAGGAACATGCACGGTTACGGCCGAATCGACGAAAGCGCACCGTCGATGAGTTTCACCTTTCGCTCGCGCTCGTAGACGTCGTGCAGCTGCAACCGGCCCAGCATGCGTCGCGCATCCTCGAGCGCCCGTCGCGCGGCGGCATTGTCGTTTCGACGAAGGGCGAGCTCCGAAAGATATCCGTACCCTTCCAGGTCCTCCGGATACGCATCGATCAATCGCCGCACGGCCTGTTCGGCGGCGCGCGCATCCGGCTGGCGCATCTGCACACGAGCGGCAACGAGCATCCACTTGAGCGACGTCGGCATCGCGACGCCCGTGCGCGTCCTCAGGACGACGCTGAATGCGGTGATCGCCTGGTCGGGATCGATCAGGCCCCTCGTGACGCTGTCGGACAGTGACGGCGGCATTTCCCACACCGACTTGTCGAACAGGAAGCGAAGGGCGGGAGGGATGGTGGCCTGCGGCGTCTCCACGTGCCCGAGCGCCGGCAGGTCCATCGTCGTCCACCGCCAATGGGATGGGGCGTTCGCGCTCAGGTATTCGCGCAGCCGGGCGGCCGCGGGCTGGATACGCGGCTCCCGCTCTCCCGCCGAGATGACGACCTGCCGCAGTGCCGTGTTGCCGGAGGCGAAGGCCGAAGCGAGACAGCGCGTGAGTGCCGCGGGGGCCGCCGAGTCGCCAACAGACGGACTGATCGCGATCACCCCGGCAAACACCTCGGGTGCACGACAAAAGCTCATCAGCGCAAAGCGGCCGCCGAGTGAATGGCCGATCAACGTGCGTTGGGTCGTCGTGCGGTACTCGCGATCGATATGTGGAACGACTTCCTCGGCAAGGAATCTCGTGAAGCGCTCCTGGTTGTGACCGAGGTCCGTTCCACGGTCCTGGTGATCCACGCCAACGATGATCTGCGGCGGCATGGCGTAGTCGTGCGGACTTCCGATCAGGTCGTACGCGGCGGCCGCAACGGTCACGTCGAAGAATTGCCGCACGTGACCGTCGAGCAGGTAGGTCACGTGGTACTTCTGGCGGGCGACGTCATAGTTCGCGGGCAGGTGCACGTGCACCATGCGATCCTCGCCCAGGATCCGCGACGTGATGCGAACGGTGCGAGCCTGCGCAGCGCATGGGAGGGCGTGACAGGCCAGGAGCGCCACCACGCAGGCAATGCGCATCACGTCTCCTGCGACGCCACCGCCATCACCACGCGCCGCATCTCGTACGCGCGCGTGACGTCGCGCTCATAGTCGCCCGGGCACAGGGCACGCGAGAGGGTCACGGCGTCTTGCCTGTATACCATGCCGCTATCAACCCGAGCCGACGCGCGCACGTGCACCTCGCGCACGCCGCTGCCCCGAACGATCTCGCCAACGTTCGACGCCGTGATCGACCCGCCGGCAAGGATGGTGATCTTCCCACCCGCTCGCCGCACGAGACGCGCGAGCGACGCCGCGCCCTCGACCGCCGTCGGCGCGCCACCGGACGTGAGCACGCGATCCACCCCGAGCTCGATCAGCCTGTCCAGCGACGCATCCTGGTCGCGCACATAGTCGAACGCGCGATGGAAGGTCACCTCCATCGGCCCCGCCGCCTCCACGAGCTCACGCGTCACATCCGCATCGACCTCTCCATCTGCCGTGAGGGCACCGATCACGATGCCATCCACGTCGAGCGAGCGCGCGACCGCGACGTCGCGCAGCATCACGTCGCGCTCGTCTTGCGTGTACAGAAAGTCGCCAGGCCGCGGACGGATCAGCACGAAGACCGGAATCTCGAGGCATTCCCACACCGCGCCCATCAGCCCCGCGCTCGGCGTCACGCCGCCGCGCAGCAGCTCGCCGCACAGCTCGATCCGGTCCGCACCCCCGAAGGCCGCTTCGAGGGCTGCGTCGATCGCATCGACGCAGGCCTCCACGAGTACGTGCGACGACGGCTCGCTTACTTGCCCTGGCGCGGCGGCTTCCATTCTCCTCGCGCGACGGCCGGCACGAACTTGTCCAACCCGCGCGCCGGGAACTCGAGCGTCTTTCCCTCTTCGGCGCTCTTGTACGCCGTCATCAGCATCTGCACCACCTCGAGTCCATCGTCGAAGGTCAGCAGCGGCTTCTCCTTGCCCAGGAAACAGCGCACGAAGTGGCGGTCCTCGGCCTCGTAGCCGTACGCGACCGCCTCGCTCGCGACGACGGGCATCAACCCCATCTCCGCATTCTGCTTCTCGACGAGATCCTCGCCCGTCTTGCCCTTCACCTCGCGGCTGAAGAACAGCTTGAGCCCCGCGTCGAGGCTGTTCCACGCCATCGAGTATTCGGGGCCGAGCAGCTCGGCCGACAACCGCAGCCCGGCGCCGACGAAGCTCCACGACGTGGATGCCTCGCCGATAACGGTGTACCCGTCGCTCGTCTCGAACTCTATGGTCGTGCTGGCGAAATCCTCGCTCGGCCGCTTGCTGTAATCCACCGCTTTGCCGTGCGTTTTCGAGAGCTGCTTCGAGTAGTGAGGGCGCGACCACTTGAGCGACGCGATGTGCGCCGTGATGCGCGTGGGCCGCACGGTTGCGAGCGGCTCGCCGGGCTTGGTGAGCAGGTGCCGAACGACGAGTGCCGAGTGGCACATCATGTCGCTGAGCACGCCGCCGCCCTGGAGAGGTCCCTGCCAGAACCACGGCATGTGCGGCCCGCTGTGTTCCTCTGCCGCTCGCGCGAGGTACGGACGTCCAGTCGTCGCGGCACCGCGCGCCCAGATGAGCGCGCGGCCGGTCTCGACCTGCGGGGCGAAAACCTGGTTCTCCAGGTAGCCGTGCATCAGCCCCACGCTCTTGATGAGCCGCGTGACTTCCTTCGCCTCGGCGACATTGCGCGCGAGTGGCTTTTCCGACGCGATGCCCTTCAGCGTGCCGCGGCCTGTCTGGAGCGCATGCACGATCTCCTGCACGTTCTCGATGCGCGCGTGGTTCGGGCCGGTGAGCCAGATGGCGTCGATGGCGGGATCGGCGACCATGTCGCCGATGCTCTTGTACGCCTTCGCGGCGCCGACGTCGAGGTCGTTGGCGTAGCGCGCCGCCGAGGCGGCGTTCTTGGCGTTCGGGCTCCAGACGCCGAGGACGTCGGCATCACGCACGCCTTTCCAGCCGAGCATGTGGAAGCGCGCGTTGAAGCCGCTGCCGATGAAGCCGACGCCGAGTCGCTTTTCAGACATGTGGGAACAGGGAACAGGGAACAGGGACTTCGTTGACTACTTGTTTTGAGCCCGGGATCGTGACAGGCTCGTATCGTACTGCACGTAGCTCAGGCCGAGCTT
>JBKJMP010000011.1:0-3610 GCA_046596395.1 Gemmatimonadaceae bacterium | reverse complement strand
CGCGCTCATCGATTTCATCAAGGAGAACGTCCTCGACAAGCGGTTCTCCGATCCGATGCTCGAGCGGCCGCATACCGTGACCTCATTCGCGGACCTCGATGCCTGGTTCAAGGACGTGCTGCGCGCGCTCGAGAAGAAGGACGACCAGAGCTGGCGCACACACCACGTGGCGACCATTCGGAAAGTTCGCAACCGGCTCTCCAACATCTCGCTCCGCTGCAAGGGACTCGTGGCGGATGACGGCGCGACCAGCGACTTGCCGTTCGGGAGCTTTGAGGACCGCACGGTGTATGTGATCGACGTCGCCGGGCTCGAGGAAGACGCGCAGGACCTGATCTTTGCGCGCGTGGTGACGAAGCTGCGCGAGCACCTCGAGAAGCGCGACCTGGGCGTGCAGCACGTCGTCGTGTTCGTGGACGAGCTGAACAAGTATGCGCCCGGCGATGGACCCGAGACGTACGTCCGCAAGATGTTGCTCGACATCGCCGAGCGGGGACGGTATCTGGGCCTCGTGCTATTTGCGGCGCAGCAGTTTCGCTCGCAGGTACACCGGCGTGTCGTGGGCAACTCGGGCACCGCACTGTACGGCCGGATGGACGGTGACGAGCTCGCGACGCCGGGCTATGCGGTGCTCAGTCCCGCGATCAAGACGAAGCTGGCCACGTTGGAGAAGGGGCAACTGATGGTTCGTCATCCGCATTTCACACAACCGATCTTCGTGCGCTTCCCGCGCCCCGCCGTGATGCGGGGCCGCGACGGCGTGAGCCGTTATCCGGCCGCGCAGGCGCCGACGCTGTTGTCAGCGGTGCTGCGGACGCTGCGGCAGTCGGATCCGTCGCTCACGCTCGGATGGTTGCAGGACGTGACGCAACTCGCGACGGACGACGAGATCCTGCGGGCCCGCAACGACATCGTGCGCACCCGTCCGACCGACGTGCGCAAGACATTCGCCGCGCACTTCCGCGCGGCCGTGGCGCCGCGCACCGCGACGCGGACGAATGCGCCCGTGCCGCTCCCGACGGTGCCGGCGGATGACCCGTATGGGGTTTGAGGTGATGCGCGGCGCATTGCTGGCGCTCGCGCTCCTGTCGCACGCCGCGACGGCGCAGGACGCACCGACCGCGCTATTGCGATTGAGTCCGCGGGTCGGCGATACGCTGCACACGTCGCTCGAGCAGCAGACCGAAGTCAGCGCATCAGTGCCCGGCAATGCGCCACGCACGGTCACGACAGTGCTGTCGATTCACTCGCGGACGATCGTGCGCTCGGTGAAACCGATGAACACCACGGTGCTGACGATCGTCGATTCCGCGTCGATGACGAGCACCGACGCGCATGCGACGAAAATGGTTGCCGACGCCGAGCGCGCGCTCACGGGCCAGCAGCTCGTGTTGCAGCTCGGCTCCGATGGAACGGTCGAGAGCGCGCGCGACAAGCACGGCGTGCTGCTGTCGCGCGATCTCGTCGAGGCGATGTCGGCGATGCCGGCGGTGTTCCCGAAGAAGCCCGTTGCGGTGGGACAGCAGTGGACGCGCGAGATGCCGCTACCCGGTGGCGGGCCGCTCGGCCCGCGGGGGGCGGGCCACGTAAGGGCGACGTTCCGGCTCGATTCGCTGGAGAAGAACGGCACGCTCGCGTACGTCTCGATGCGCGGCGAGATCGTCGCGGACGGAGCGACGAAGGACGCGGAGCTCGGTGGATCCGTGACGGGGACGATGCTTCTCGATCGCGCGCGCGGGTGGATGACGGACTCGCGCTTCATCGTCACGCTGCGGTCGATCATGTCGCCGCCCGCGTCGCTCGGCATCGGGCCGATGAAGTTCGTGACGAAGGTAACCCAGAGGCTCCGCACGCAGGACAAGCGGTAAACCCAGGGCCGGGTCTGGCGGTGAGGGTCTGGGGTGATGGGTTTGGGGTGAGCCCTGAGGGTGCCGGGTTAACCCCGAACCGGTGTGAGCAAACCGCTGACTCAGCACCCCCAAACCCCTCAACGCCAGACCCGTCTTTTTCGGAATGCTCGCTTCGCTGGTTTCCGAATCCATGAACGCGCGCTAGACTATCGGTTGAGGACACCCAAAGCCAGCCGTCCCAATCGGTTACAGTCTTTCCCGCACCCGTCCCGGGCTCGTCCGCACCTGCGCCTCGTCCATCTCTCCGACCTGCATCTCGGCTACCGCCAATATCAGCGGGTAACCGCGCGCGGCATCAACCAGCGCGAGGCGGACGTTGCGCTGTCGTTCACGCGCGCGATCGACAAGGTCATCGAGCTCGCGCCCGAGGTCGTGCTCATCGGCGGCGACATCTTTCATCAGGTCCGCCCCACCAATACCGCGATCATCCACGCGTACCAGCAGTTCGCGCGCCTGCGCGCGGCGCTGCCGCATGCAGAGATCGTGATGGTGGCGGGCAATCACGACACGCCGCGCGCCCTCGATACCGTCTGCATCCTTCGGCTCTTCACCCCGCTCGGGCTGCACGTCGTGGATGGAAAGCCCGATGCGCTCGAGTTTCCGTCGCTCGACTTGTCGGTGATGGCAGTCGCGATGAACCAGCATCCACGACCACAACTCACGCCGTCGGGCAACCATCGTTGGAACGTGCTCCTCCTCCACGGGGTGGTGGAGAACATGCTTGGTCCGTTTGCGTCGCCGTCGATTCTCTGGTCCGAGGAGATTCCGCAAGAGGACCTGCATCCGGCGCAGTGGGACTACATCGCGCTTGGCCACTATCACGTGTACCGCCGCATCGCGCCGAACCAGTTCTACAGCGGCTCCACGGACTACACGAGCTCGAACACGTGGGGCGACAAGATCGAGGAGCAGCTCGCGGGGGTGCCGGGCAAGGGCATCATCGAGCACGATCTCGCGACTGGTGCGCACACGTTCCATCCGCTCACGCCCTCGCGCGAGTTCATCGAGCTGCCGGAGGTCCCCGCGCGTGGACTCACGGCCGAGGAAGTGAACGATGAGATTCGCCGTGCAGTGGAGACGTGCCCCGGCGGCATCGACGACAAGGTCGTGCGCATCGCGCTGCGCGACGTCGCACGCCACGTGGTTCGCCAGCTCGACCACCGGCAGCTCCGTGAGTTCCGCAGGCGCGCGCTGCACTTCCAGGTGGATCCGCACCGCCCCGACATCATCCGGACGTCGGGGCATGGTGCGCCCGGCCGTCGGCCCTCGCTCGCGGAGTTCGTGCGCGACAAGCTCCGCGAGCGCGTCGTCCCGTCGGACGTGGACCGCGAGGCCCTGGTCGAGCTCGGCCTCAAGTACCTCAAGGATGCCGAGGAGCGCGAGAGCGTGCCCACGGAGCAGTCCGCGAGCGTGGACGGCTAGATGCGGATCAACTCCCTGCGGCTCGTGAACTTCCGCCAGCACGCCGACACGTACATCACGTTCGAGGGCGGGCTGACGGGCATCATCGGTCCGAACGGATCCGGGAAGACGACGATCCTCGAGGCGATCGCGTGGGCGCTGTACGGCCAGGACGCGGCACGCGGGAAGAAGGAGACGCTTCGCTCGCTGCGCGCGGGCGCCGGGGCGCGCGTGAAGGTGGAGCTCGACTTCGAGCTCGGCGGGCATCGCTACCCCGTTGATCGCGGCCTCACGACCGC
>JBKJMP010000343.1:0-5807 GCA_046596395.1 Gemmatimonadaceae bacterium | reverse complement strand
TCCTTTACGATCCGAGCGCAGTGGCAGACTCCGCCATCGCGACCGGCATGCGCGATCTCCTCGCGAACGCGACGGGTTCCGCGCGTGAGTGCCTCACGTCGCAGCTTGGCGGCATCTCGAGGCGCAACAGCTGTAAAGGTCCGTGGAGCTCCACGGCCGCGCTCCAGGTAACGCTCGACCGAGTGAAGTTCCGGATGCCGCGCCGCGCGAACGTGTCATTCTCCCTCTCGAACCCCATCGGTGCCGCGGATCTGCTCGTGAACGGCTCGGGCAGCATCAAGGGATGGGGCATGAACGTCTCGCCCGACCAATCCCTGCTCTACGTCCGCGGGTTCGACCCGGCAGCGCAGCGCTACCGCTATGAGGTCAACCAGCGGTTCGGGGCGACGCGTCCGCAGCTCATGGCGTTTCGCACCCCGGTCGTCCTCACCGCATCACTGCGCTTCGACCTCGGTGACACCCGTGAGCGACAGAATCTCGCGCAGCAGCTTGGGAACGGTCGCTCGCAACCCGGCACGCGCTTGCCGGAATCGGGGCTTCGCAATATTGGCAGCAATGGTGTGCCGAACGTGATGTCGAATATCCTCCGCCAGCAGGATTCGCTGCGGCTCACCACCATGCAGGCGGACAGCATCGTGGCGATGAATCGGCGCTACCTCTATCGCGCCGATTCGCTGTGGACGCCAGTGGCGCGCTATCTCGCATCGCTCCCGGCCGAGTTCGACTCAGACGAAGCCTACAAACGCTTCCTGGCTGCGCGTCACGCGCAGATCGACATGCTGGTGATCTATGGTCCCGCCGTCTTCGACCTGCTCACGCCCGAGCAGCGACGGAAGCTGCCGGCATCGCTGCTCAACACTCTCGACCGCCGATACCTCCTGTCCATTCGCAATGGCAACGGGTTGTACGTGAGTGCTGGCGGCGGTGGTGGAGGTGGATTTGATGGCCCTCCGGGAGGATTCGTGCCGATGCGAGGCCCATGATGACCATGCAATCATGCCGAGTGTTCGTCGCCCTTGCAGCCCTTGCGACCGCTGCCGGCGAGGCACACGCACAGGGCGACTCGACACGGACGCCTGCCGCGGCCAGCCCGTTCACGCAGGGTCCTCCCATGCGTCGCATCTCCACGGCAACGGCGCTGTCCAGCGAGCAGCTCGGAAGCATCACGGGTGTTCGCCAACTGCGGGACGGCCGAGTGCTGCTGAACGACGGTACACGGCGTCGGCTGCTGCTCCTCGACACCACGCTGAAGGTCGTGGACGTCGTGCTCGATTCGCTCAGCGAGTCGGCGAACTTCTATGGCACGCGCCCGGGCGGACTGGTCGCATACCGAGGCGACAGCACGCTGTTCGTGGACCCCGCGTCGTTTGCGATGATCGTGCTGGATCCCGAAGGGCGCTTCGCGCGCGTCCGCTCGGTGCCGCGCGTACGCGATGCCGGACAGCTCACGTCGACGAACAACGGACACGCCGCCCTCGACGCGCGCGGACGTCTCGTCTATCGCATCAACGCGGAAGCGGCGCCGCCGAAGGTCGCTCCGCCGCGTGGCACACCGTTCTTCCCGCAGGATCCCGACTCGGCATTCATCGTCGCTATCGACATCGAGACGCGAAAGGTGGATACCATCGGCTCCATCCGCACGCCGAAATCGGAGAACAGTGTTCGCATCTCGCCGGACGGTGGCTGGAACTTTTCGTCCGTCACGAACCCGATGCCAAGCACCGACGAGTGGGCGGTGCTGTCCGACGGGACGGTCGCGTTCGTGCGCGGCCGCGACTATCGCGTCGAGTATCTGCAGGGCGATGAAACGCTGACGTCGTCGCCGAAGTTGCCCTACGACTGGCAACGCATGACGGACGAGTTGAAGCAGAAGCTCGTTCATTCCGTGCGCCAGCAGCAGAACCGCGGTGCGATGAACGGCTACGTGACGTCGATGATCCGCTGGGTGAACCAGTACAACAAGGGCTATCCCGCTGACGTCACCGTACCCCCGGGCTTCACCCTTCAGCAGGGTATTCAGCGAAGCTGGAAGCTTCCGCCTGGGCTCACTTTCCCTGCTTCGTACGTCTACGGATGCGCACCGGGCGAGGAACCAGCGATGCTCGGCCCCGATGGCAAGCCACTTCCGGCGGCTGCGGAGACCCTTGCGCCGACAGCACCGCCGAGTCGGGGTGAGACTCGGCCCGACCGCGGATCGCCCATCGTATCCGGCGGGCCGCCGGGCCCGCCCGGCGGTCGCCCGTCGTGCATCCCGGGTCCAGTCAGCATCGCGGGGGGCAATGCGCCACCGCAGCCGCAGCTGCGAACGCAGGGCGTCATGGCGCCCGAGGATCTACCGGACTATCGCCCGCCATTCAATCAGGGCAGCGTCCGCGCCGATGGTGATGGCCATTTATGGATCAGTATCAATACGCCGAAGCCTGTCCCTGGCGGCCCGGTGTACGACGTCATCAACCGACAGGGCGAGCTCGTCGACCGGCTGCAATTGCCGCCGGGCTACCAGCTCGTGGGGTTCGGCGCCGGCCGCATCGTGTACCTCTCGATGCGCGACGGGAAGGGCGTGCACCTGGCCCGCGTGCAATTACGCTGATCGGCTCGAGCGCGCCGCACTTCTCGAGCGCCCTCGCCGCTGAAGCGATACGATTCAGCTCCTCCACCTTTCCGACCTCGACTTTGACATCATCGTCATCTCGTACCACTGATTCTCTGGCGCGCGTGCGGACCCTCGCGCGATTGCTCGACAGCGCGGTCGGCGTGCCTGGTACCGGCGTGCGTTTCGGGCTCGATCCGGTGCTGGGGCTCATCCCCGGCGCGGGCGACGTCGCCGGCGCGGCGCTGTCAGGCTACATGGTTCTCGTCGCGCGCGAGCTCGGTGCTTCGAAGGCGGTCATCCTGCGCATGCTCGCGAACGTCGCCGTCGATACCGCCGTAGGGACGATCCCGGTTCTTGGCGACCTGTTCGACGTCGCGTGGAAGTCGAATACGCGCAACCTCGCGCTGCTGGAGGGCGTCGTGG
This sequence comes from Gemmatimonadaceae bacterium, assembly GCA_046596395.1. Lineage (GTDB taxonomy): Bacteria > Gemmatimonadota > Gemmatimonadetes > Gemmatimonadales > Gemmatimonadaceae > AG11. The sequence goes on along the minus strand of JBKJMP010000343.1, from coordinate 2,791 downwards.
ACGCCCCCGCGAGCACCAAGCGCGCCAGCATCTTCGTGATTGCTGGCGCGCTCGTGGTGCTCATCGCACTCGCGCTGGCCGGTGTGGCGATCGCCTTCTTCGTCATCAAGCAGGTCGTGGAACTGCTGGGGTACTGATTAGTCGTCAGGCTGGGTGCGAACTGGCGGCAGCGGCTTCGAATGGTCCTCGTATGGACGCAGCGTCCACTCGAAGAACACCCACGTCCGGTTCCACGAATCAATCTGCTCCGGTGAATCCACGCGCTCGAGCGTCGTGGGATCCACACGGCGGCTGAAGGCATGGCCGACCGAGCTCCCCCACGGTGCCGGGTCCTTGTAGATCTTCGTCTCCGCGAGCTCCGGCTTTAACGCACGCAGCGTGTACACCATCTGCTGGTTTTCCACGTAGCGCACGTCCTCGTCGTTCGTGGCCACGTGCACGAGAATCGGGACCTTGAGCTTCTCTGCCTGGAACACCGGCGAGCGCTTCACGTACTCGGCGCGGTTCTCGAACGGGAGTCCCTGCATCTCCCTCTGCGTCGAGAAGGCTCGTTGGTAGCTCGGCCCGCCGTAGGAGAGACGGAAGATCAGGTTCGTCACCGGGACGATCGCAGCGCCGGCCTTGAAGACGTTGTCGTCGCGAAACAACGAATGCGCGGTGATGAAACCACCATGGCTCCAGCCCATCATGCCGAGCCGGTCCTGGTCCACATAAGGAAGCGTTTTCAGGTAGTCGATCGCGGAGATGGCGTCGTCGACTTCCTTCCCGCCGTAGTCGATCGCCTCGTAGTGCGCCGCGCCATGGCCCGTGCTGCCGCGATAGTCCGGCGTGATGATCACGTAGCCGCGCTCCACCGCCTCGCGCACGAACGGGTACATGTTCGTCCCCCAGTCGCCATGGACGCCGCCGTGCACCCAGATCATCGCCGCGTGCCCCTTCATTCCGCGCTTGTTGCGCGGCGCAAAGAGGTACGCCGGAATCTCCATCCCATCGACGCGGCTCTTGTACGTGACTTTGCGGAACTCCATGATGCCCGCGCTTCGCGCCGCGTAGGTGCTGTCCGTCCGCCGCTTCGCGAGGGACTGTGCCGCGTAGTTGGCCTTCGGCATGTCCTCCACACGGTTGCTGACGTACAGCGCTCGTGCACGCGCCGTATCCATTGGCACGACGTTTCGCGGTGCCTGCGGCGTAGCTTGCGCTCCCGCCGATGCCGCGCACAGGACGGCGGCCAGCGGAAGAAGGATGATGCGGAACGACATTGCGCTCTCCGAATGGTGTGTCGAACAATGATGCTCGCGCGCCATGAGCGAGGCAATCGTATATTCGCTGCTCGTAGTACGCGCGAACACAGCGATCGCTGAACACCAGCTCACCGCGATGACACCGTGCTGACATCATCCTCCGACATCCGCGCATTCGCACTCGCGCTCGCCTGCGCCACGACCCTCGCCGCAGCGCCAGGCGCGTCCGCGCAACGTTCGGCACCGCCACAGCGTCACGACGTCCGCGCCGACGACGGCCACGCGCTCACCGTCTGGTCGCGGCGCCCGGCGGGCCCGCCGCGTGGAACGATCCTCCTCCTGCACGGACGCACGTGGAGCGCCCTCCCGAACTTCGACCTTCAGGTACCCGGCGCGCGTGTTTCGCTCATGGAGGAGCTCGTCGCTCGCGGCTATGCTGCGTATGCCCTCGACCAGCGCGGCTACGGTGCCACGCCGAGAGATGCATCCGGTTGGCTCACCCCCGATCGGGCAGAGCGTGATGCGGCGCTCACGTTGGATTGGATCGCGGGACAGCCGGGAAGCGGTGGCAGTCGCCCCGCCCTGCTGGGCTACTCGCGCGGCGCGATGACCGCGATGCTCACCGCGCAGCGCAACGCCGACAAGCTCTCGGGATTGATACTGTATGGCTTCCCGATGGATCTCGCGGTGCGGATCAAGCCTCCGGCCGAGCCGCGACGCCCGCCACGCATCGCTACGACTGCCGCGGCCGCTGAGGAGGATTTCATGACACCGGCATCCACCGCGGCCGGCGTGAAGGAGGCATACGTCCGCGCCGCCGTCGCGAGCGATCCGGTGCGCGTGGATTGGCGCCGCGAAGGAGAGTTCAATGCGCTCAATGCCGCCGCCCTGCGGACGCCCACGCTCCTGCTCGTCGGGGATCGCGATCCCTATGCGGCCGAAGCGAGGCTGCCGAGGTCATTCGCGCGGTGGCCGGCGGTGGATCGGTGGTGGATCGTGCTGGCCAATGCGGATCACGCGGCGCACCTCGAGCGGACCGACGCGTTCGTACAGGCGGTGGTGAGCTTCATGGAGCGTCGCTAGCTCGCACGCACGCCCGACGTCACTGTACCGCACGAGCAGTCCCTTTGGAGAAGCAGGACAGCAAATCTTACCACGGAGGTCACGGAGAGCACGGAGGAACGGCAGCGCCTTGTACCGTTGTTCCTCCGTGGCCTCCGTGACTTCCGTGGTGAAAATACGCTTCTTCACTCTACGCGCTTCCGGGATCCGTGATGGGAGGCTCGGCCCATCGTCCTCAGTCGGCCGAGGAACGCCGTTGCAGCGCCGACTGCGTGCGTTCTTTCAGCGTCGACAGCGTTCCGCGTTCTGGGTTCCCGATCTACTCAGGCGCGATTCCGCCGTCGGTCCAGCGCTCGAATGCCGCCCGTTTCAGATGGACGCGTGCTCCTGGCCGTTGTCACCCCGAGACTCGGCGGCGAACGAGCACGAACGTCGTCACGTTGTCCGCGCGATCCTCGAGCCCCTCCTCGAGCACCACGAGCCCGTAG
>JBKJMP010000072.1:0-2894 GCA_046596395.1 Gemmatimonadaceae bacterium | reverse complement strand
CGATGCCACCGCCGGTTCCGCCGAGCGTAAACGACGGGCGCACGATCGCCGGGAATCCGGACGTCTCGAGCAGCGCGACCGCTTCGTCGAAGGTGTTCGCGATGCCGCCCTGCGCCACGCCGAGCCCCAACCGATCTATCGCCTCGCCGAAAAGCTTGCGGTCCTCGGCGATCGCGATGGCGCGCGCGGACGCACCGATCAGCTCCACGCCGTGCTTCTCGAGCACGCCGTTGCCGGCGAGGGTCATCGCGACGTTGAGCGCCGTTTGCCCGCCCATGGTAGGAAGCAGGGCGTCGGGCTTCTCGCGCTCGATGATCAGCTCGACGAACTCCGCCGTCACGGGCTCGAGGTACGTGCGGTTCGCGATTTCCGGGTCGGTCATGATCGTCGCGGGATTGGAGTTCACGAGAATGACCTCGTACCCCTCCTCACGCAGCGCCTTCGCCGCCTGCGTCCCCGAGTAGTCGAACTCGGCGCCCTGTCCGATGACGATCGGCCCGGAGCCGATCACGAGAATGCGGTGGATGTCAGCGCGTCGAGGCATGGATCAGATCGTCGATGATGTCAGCGGTTGTTCGCTGAGGAGCCCAGCCGGTTGCGCGACTGACCTTGTCGCAGTTCCCGACCAGGACGGGGACGTCCACGGGACGCGCCAGCGCCGGATCGGAGGAAATGTCGGCGGACGTGCCGAGCCGCTGCAAGACGAGCGCGGCGAGTGCACGGACGCTCTTGCCATGACCGCTGCTCACGTTGTATGCCTCCCCGACACGTCCCCGCTCGATCAGGCCGAGATACGCTGACACTACGTCGGTAACGTGGAGGAAATCGCGCACCGTGTCGCCGTTTCCGATCGTCAGGCAGCCGCCCGAGGCGGGAAGCGCCATCGCGCGCCGGACGATGCTCGGCAGCAGGAAGTGGGACCCGTGCCCAATGCCGGAGTGGTTGAAGCTGCGGGTACACACAATCCGGATCCCGTCGCCGCGGTATGCCTGAAGCGCCGCAACCTCCTGGGCGACCTTCGATGCGGCGTACAGGGTGAGCGGGCGCTGCGCGACGTCTTCGTGCAGCGGCATCTCATCCAGGGCGTGCCGGCCATACTGCTCCGACGAGCCCACGACGAGGACGACCGGGTCCCCCTGACCTGCGTCGCGCTGGCGGCGCACTTCGGCGAGGAGGCGAACGGTGCCCACCGTGTTGACCTCGTACGCATAGCCCGGATTTCGCATGGCGTCCGGCACATGACTCACGGCCGCGAGGTGCAGCACCACGTCCGGCAGCGTGGCGTCGAGGGCCGTCGCGACGTCTGCCTGATCCGTGACGTCCAGCGTCCGCCACGTGATCCGCGAGCGCTCGTCGTCGGACAGCACCACCGACGACGGCATTGTCCCGATGCCGGCCGCGGTCACCGTCCAGCCGCGCTTCAGCATGGCACGCATCGCCCACTGCGCTACGAAGCCGTTCCCGCCGGTGACGAGAGCGCGCGTCGTCACCGCGACGGAGCGTGACGCTCGAGGTCTGCCTTCACCATCATCTCGACGAGCTGGTGAAAGTTGACTGATGGCTGCCACCCGAGCTTGGCAATCGCCTTCGACGCGTCGCCGACGAGCAGGTCCACCTCTGCCGGCCGGTCGAACTTCGTGTCGTGCGTGACGTAGTTGCGGTAGTCCAGCCCCACGGCGTCGAACGCGAGCTCGCACAGCGTGCGCACCGACCACGTTTCGCCGGTGGCGACCACGTAATCGTCCGGCTCGTCCTGCTGGAGCATGCGCCACATGGCGTCCACGTAATCACCAGCAAAGCCCCAGTCGCGCCGCGCTTCGAGGTTGCCGAGCTTGAGCTCCGTGGAAATGCCGAGCTTGCAGCGGGCAGCGCCGTCCGTGATCTTGCGCGTCACGAATTCCAGGCCACGGCGCGGGCTCTCGTGATTGAAGAGGATCCCGGACACGGCGTACAGGCCGAAGCTCTCGCGGTAGTTCAGGGTGATCCAGTGGCCATACACCTTTGCCACGCCGTACGGGCTGCGCGGGTAGAACGGCGTGGTTTCCCGCTGCGGCGTCTCGACCACCTTCCCGAACTGCTCGCTCGAGCTGGCCTGATAGAAGCGCGACTTTGGCGCTGCCTTCTTCATGGCCTCCAGCATGCGCGTCACGCCGAGGGCGGTAAACTCACCCGTGAGCACGGGCTGGGACCACGATGTCTGCACGAAGCTCTGCGCCGCGAGGTTGTAGATCTCGTCGGGCTGTGTCTCGTGCACCGCGTCCGTGAGCGACGTCTGGTCGAGCAGGTCGGCCGAGATGAGCTCGATCCGATCGATGAGATGCGCAATCCGCTCGTACGGCGTGGTCGAGCTCCGGCGCACGACGCCGACGACACGATATCCCTTGGTGAGCAGGAGCTCAGCGAGGTAGGAGCCGTCCTGCCCGGTGATCCCGGTGATGAGTGCCGTAGGCATGGTCGAGGATCAGGTGATGAACGAGACCGTCGCGCGATGAAAAACGGGGAGCCCCGCAGAGCTCCCCGTCGCGTGATCGAGTCGGCGGACCGGTCTCCTCACGCCACCTGCACGCCGCGCGGCGCACGCGGAACCTTGCCCGCGTTGAGGCAGCGCGTGCAGACCTTCACCTTCGTGATCTTGCCGTCCACCAACGTGCGCACGACCTGGAGGTTCGGCTTCCACGTGCGACGTGTCTTGTTATTCGCGTGGGAGACGTTGTTGCCGAACGCGACACCCTTGTCGCAGTGATAGCAGCGATTGCGCTGGATGGGGGCCATGTTACTTGCCCTCCGGCATGAACTCGATACGTGCCATGTCCGCACCGTCGCCCTTGCGGAAGCCGGTCTTCAGGATGCGCGTATAGCCACCGTTGCGCGCCGCAAAGCGGGGTCCGATGACC
>JBKJMP010000020.1:0-12058 GCA_046596395.1 Gemmatimonadaceae bacterium | reverse complement strand
GTATTGGCCGACGCAGCGTGCCCGTTGGCGACTCGTCGCCGTCCATCACGGGACGCAGCGCCGTGAGCATCAGTGCCGCCGCCGCGACGTTCGACATCCACATCGAGAGCACAGCCGTCACGATGGCGATCATCACCACGAGTCGTACGGCATGGCCGCGTGCGAGACGGAGCGCCAACGTCGCCACGGCACGATCGGCGCCCTGCGCGCTCGCCGCCGCCGCAAGCGCGAAGCCGCCGAGGAAGAGCGCGAGGACGGGATCGATCGACCACCCCACCACGCGCGCCGGTGCGAATGAGGCGCTGGAGGACGCGAGGAGGAGCGGCGTCGCGACCCACAGCAGGACGGTAGGCATCCACAGCGGCACGAGCTCACCGAGCCACAGGGCGAGGCACGTCGCCGCGATGATCGCCGCGCGCGCCGGCATTCCCCAGCCGAGTAGCACTGCGGCGGCCGCGGCGCTGCTGCCGAGGACGAGTACCACCGTTCGCGCTACGTGCACGCGCGTCAGGTCGCTTGCGGCAACGTCAACGTGAACGTGGAGCCCTCACCTTCACCGCTCGTGGCGCGCAGATCTCCGTGCATGCCACGCGCGAGGTCGCGACTGATCGAGAGCCCCAACCCCGCGCCCTCCTTGGGTGAGGCCAGCGAGCGCCCGATCTGGGCAAACGGTGCAAAGATGCGCTCGATCTCGCCGGCCGGGATGCCGATGCCCGTGTCGCGAACACTGAGCCACCGTGCATCGCCGACCGTGCCGCACGTCACCTCGATCATGCCGCCGGGCTCGGTGAACTTCACCGCGTTCGAGAGCAGGTTGATGAGGATCTGATCGATCTTCAACCGGTCCGCGAGAACGGTCATGCCTGGAGGGCACGCGCCGGTCTGCAGGTCGATGCCCGCGGCGGCGGCTTGTGGCTCGATGATGGGAACGACGGACCGGATGGCATCGTCCAGCAGGAAGCGTTGCATATCGTACACGATGTGCCCAGCCTCGATCCGGCTGAAGTTCAGGATGTCGTTGATGACGTTCATCAGGTGCTGCTGGCTGCGCTGGATGCGCCCGAGCTGTTCCAGTTGCGCGTCGTTCACGGGGCCGCTCAATCCCAGCTGGATCAACTGCGCGTAGCCACCGATCGCGTTGAGGGGGGTGCGCAGCTCGTGGGACATGGCGGCAAGGAATTCACTCTTCGCCCGGTTTGCGTCCTCGGCTTCTGCGCGCCGCCGTTCGAGCTCGTCCGCCTGATCGCGCAGCAGGTCAGACAGCGCGCGGAGCTCTGACGCGCGCTGGTCCGCCGCCGCTCGCGCAGCCTCCTCGGCGGCAAGGCGGCGCGCGTCCGCGAGCATGCGCTCGTTCGCGGCGCGGCGTTCGGTCAGGTCGCGCGTGACCTTCGCGAATCCGGCGAGCCGGCCGCGGTCATCGTGAACCGCGGTGATGACGACGCTCGCCCAGAGACGCGTGCCGTCCTTGCGAAGGCGCCACCCCTCCTCCTCGTGCTTCCCAGTGGCGGTCGCAACCTTCAGCTCGAAGGCCGGCTTGTCCTTATCCTCGGGCGGATAGAAGATCGAGAAGTGCTTCCCCATGATCTCGTCTGCCGTGTAGCCCTTGATGCGTTCCGCGCCCTCGTTCCACGTGGTGATGTGGCCCGATGGGTCGAGCATGAAGATGGCGTACTCCTGGACGCTCTGGACGAGGAGCCGGAACCGCTCCTCGCTCGCCCGCAATGTCTCTTCCGCGGCGCGGCGGATGGTCAGGTCGCGGGTGACCTTGGCGAAGCCCACGAGATTGCCCTCATCGTCGCGGAGTGCCGTGATCAACACGTTGGCCCAGAACCGGCTACCGTCCTTGCGGAGGCGCCAGCCCTCATCCTCCACTCGGCCTGTCTCGATCGCGATGCGCAGCTCGCGGCCCGGCTTGTCCTCGGCCATGTCCTCGGGGCCATAGAACGTCGAGAAGTGACGCCCGATGATCTCATCGGGCTTGTAGCCCTTCAAGCGCTCGGCGCCAGCGTTCCAGCTAAGGATGAACCCGCGCGTGTCGAGCGCAAAGATCGCGTAGTCCACCACGCGGTCGATGAGCAGCCGGTGGAGGTCACTGACATCCTGGTGCACGCTGACGGGCGTACCGTCGGCGGCTCCCTCAGCGGTCATCGGCGCGCGCGTGGCATGGGTGGAAGATGAGCGACTTCCGTCGCGATGTCGAATGCCGTACCAACTACAGCGCGCCAAGGAGCAGGACGCGGGCGTCCTCTCGCGTGACGGCGCGTGGGTTTGGATACGGAGCCGCTATCACTTCATCGGCCGCACGCCCCACGTCGGCTTCGCGCAAGCCCACCTCGCCGAGCGTGTACCGAAGCCCGAGGGCGTGATTGAGCCTGGCGAGCGCTACAGCGACGTCGGGATTCCCAAACGCCTTTCCGAGCATCGCCATCGCATCCGGGGTGGCGGGTGCGTTGAACGCGACCGCGTGTGGGAGCACGATCGCGTGCGTGCGCGCGTGTGGCAGCCCGAACGTTCCTCCGAGGACGTGACAGATCCGGTGATGCAGTCCCATGGATGCGGCTTCGAGCGCCTGTCCCGCGAGGCGCGCGCCCTCAAACGCGGCGGTGCGGGCCCAGAGGGTCGTGCCATCGGCGACGATTGCAGGCAGGCTGGACGCGAGCGCCTGTACGGCTCCCATCGCATCGAGAAGAGTGTTCGTCGTCGCGTTGGCCGCGTACGTCGCCTCGACGGCGTGCGCCATCGCATTCATTCCACTCGCGGCGCTTACGTCGGCGGGGAGGCCGAGCGTGAGCTCGATGTCGTAGATCACCAACCGCGCCTTGGCTGCGGGATCTCGGCCCGTGCGCTTGCCGGCGACAGTCGTCTCGCCCCAGATGGACGTCATCTCGGACCCGGAGTAGGTCGTCGGCACGGCGACGAGTGGCGCGCCCGTCCTTCTGGCGATCGCCTTGCCGAGTCCGATCGCGGAGCCGCCGCCGATCGCGATGCAGACGTCGGCACCGGACGCGCTGAAGCGCTCGAGCGCGCGCGCAATCGTTGCCTCCGGCACGTGCTCGCGCGCCTCACTGAACACGTCGGCAAGCTGGCCCCCGAGCAATGCAGACGGCGACACGTGCTCCACCGAGCGCCCGCCCGTCGTGACGACGAACGCTCGGCTTACGCCGAGGTCTGCGATGTGTGTCCGGAGATTGCGTATGGCGCCCGGCGCGGATACGACGATCGTCACGGCGGGTCCAGCACCTCGTCCACCACCCGCTGAACTTCCGCGACCTCGTCTTCGTTCACCAGATGTCCCATGCCGGGATACAGGGTACGCCGGACGCGAGCGCCGAGCCGCGTGAACTCACGCTCGCTCTCGAGCACGCGCTCCTTCGGGATGTGGTGGTCCACGTCGCTGCAGCCGAAGAATGCCGGCATGCCGTCGAACGAGCCGTCCACGTCATCCCATGTCGTGCCGGGCGGGCCAATCAGGCCGCCGCTCAGTGCGAGGAGTCCGCCATAGCGGCGTTGATGCCGAATGATGAACTCGGACGCGAGACAGGCGCCCTGCGAGAATCCGAGGAGGATGATCTTGTGACTCGGCAGGCCATTCGCGATGAGCTGCGTGACGAGGCCGTCCAGCACATCGAGCGCGGAGCTGAGCCCCGGCTGATTCTGCTCCTTCGGCGAGAGAAAGCTGTACGGATACCACGTGCCGCCTGCGGCCGAGGGCGCGAGGTACGTCACGCGCGGACGGTCGATGGGCGCGATGAGGCTGGTGATGCCTGCGGGTCCCGCCCCGCGGCCGTGCACCATGACCATGACGACTTCGGCGCGCTCGAGTGGCGAGCCCGCTTGTACTACTGGTTGGTTGGCGTGGATTGTCATCGGTTGTCAGGGTGACAATCAGTAGTGTATCGGTGGCAGCGCCGCCTCGATCTCCGCGCGCCGGGATTCCTCCCACGGTGGCAGCTTCAGTCCGCGGCCGAGCTCCTCGAGCGGCTCGTCCACCGAAAAACCTGGAGCCAGGGTCGCGACCTCGAACAGGATGCCGCCGGGCTCACGGAAATAGATCGACGTGAAGTACGACCGGTCCATCACAGGCGTGACGTGGATGCCCCGCTTGACGAGTGCCTCGCGCAACTCCAGTTGCTCCCGTCCATCGGCGATCGCCATCGCGACATGATGGACCGTGCCGACGCCATTTTTCGCGCGCTGCGCATCGGTCGCGGTGAGGATGTCCACTGACTTCCCGGGCCCGACGCCGTTCACGCTCACGCGCTGACGGCCATCCATCTCGTCGGCGACACCGAAGCCAAACCACTCGCGCATGAACTCGATCGTGGGCGCGGAGTCCTCGACCGTCATCGTGACGCTGTGGATGCCGCGGATGGCCGACGCCGCGTCGACGTCGCCCGCGAGCCATGGCTCGCGTGCGTCGCCCTCCGACGCTACCAGCTCGATGAGTAACCCTGACGGATCGGTGACGACGATCGACTCCTCCCCGAATCGCGGCGGCGCGTCGGTGACGGTGAACCCGCGCGCGCGGAGCCGAGTTTTCCATGCGTCGAGCGAGCCTGGTGGAACGGAGAACGAGGTGACGGTGACCTGCCCCGCGCCCTTGATGCCGACGGGCACGTTGCGCAGCCGGTACGGGAACGTGGTCCAGAGGGAGCCGGGCGTTCCGCGTTCGTCGCCATAGTAGAAGTGGTAAACGCCGTTGTTGTCGAAGTTGACCGTCTTCTTGACGAGGCGAAGGCCGAGTGCCTCGCGCGCGAAGTCGAGGTCTGCCTGGGCGTCGTCGGCGGTCGCGGTGACGTGGTGGAGGCCAAGGATGGGGAATGGCATGCTACAAAGTACGTATTAGCGCCGCTCGGCATCCAGTTGAGCATGAGCGTGAAGCCTCGAGCATTGAGCAACTCGAGCTCGAGCTGGAGCCCGAGCCCGAGCCCGAGCTCTGACTTGCTCATCGCTGGAGGCTCACGCTCATGCTCCCGCTGGGGGTTTTCATCACTCCACCCGCCTCGCGCGTAGCCTATTCGAAACTCGCTCGAACCACTCACGAAACGGAGAACAAAGATGCGCCCAGTGCTCGCAGTTTCCGCAGCCGCTGTCGCTGTCGCCATCGGCTACGCGGCGGGCAACGTCCGCTCGGCTGCCGCGCTCGACGAGCATGCCGGCCACGACATGCGGGTATCCGCCGTCGCCGCGCCGCACGCGCCCGCGATGGACTCGATTCCCGCCTCCGGTGCCGCCGCGGCGGAACGCCTCGCGAAGTCGCCACGGCACGCAGAGTGGGTGGCGATCAAGGTCGGTGCGACGGACAGCGTGATGGCGTGGGTCGTGTACCCGGAGCGGCGCGACAAGGCGCCCGTCGTCATCGCCATCCACGAGAACACCGGCATCAACACCTGGACGCGCGGCGTCGCCGACCAGCTTGCCGCCGACGGCTTCATCGGCATCGCGCCCGACCTGACGACCATGTTCCGGACGGGCGACCTCAAGGCCGACCCCACGCAGGAGGCCGGCCGAGCGGCGATCGGCCGGGTGACGCCGGAGATCGCCAATCAGGCACTCGACGCCGTCGCGAAGTACGGGATGTCGCTCCCCGCTGCGCAGCAGACGTATGGGATCATCGGCTTCTGCTGGGGCGGCGCGCGCTCCTTCCTCCACGCGACGCATTCCCCATCGCTCGGCGCGTCCGTCGTGTATTACGGCTCGCCGCCGACGGCCGAGCTGATGTCGGCGATCAAGGCGCCGGTGTTGGGGCTGTACGGCGGGAACGACGCGCGCATCAACGCGACGATCCCCGCAACCGACTCCACGATGAAGCAGCTCGGCAAGTCGTACGAGTACCACATCTTCGACGGCGCTGGTCACGGCTTCCTGCGCGGGCAGGACAATTCGCCGGCGAACGCGGCGGCGGCGGTTCAGGCGTGGCCCAGGACGATCGGGTTCCTGAGGACGAAGCTCGGACGGTAAAGGGACCGTGCACCCGATAAGACGGTTCTACGACAGCGTCCGGAGGACCCCGGGCGCTGTCGCCGTTACGAGCGGGGCGACGGGCGACATCACCTACGCGGACCTCGCTGCGCGCGTCGCGGCGCTCGCGGCGGCGTTTCAGGAAATTGACTCGCTGCCCGACGGACGCGTCGGCACCTGCGCGTGGAACACGGTCGATCACCTGGTCGCGATGCTCGCGACATATGCGGCGGGCAAGGTGTGGGTGCCGCTCAATCCGCGAAATGCACGCGCGGGACTGGACGCGATGATTGCGTCCACGAACCCCGCGATCATCGTCGCCGATGCGTCGTGCGTCGATCGCTTCACGCCGACCTCGGCTCGGCTGATCGTGGCTGGCGGCGCCGAGCTTGCGGCGCGGATGGGCAAGGAGCCGACACACGTCGAGAGGGACGACGACGCGCCCCAGATCATCAAGTTCAGCGGCGGAAGCACGGGCGCGCCGAAGCCCGTCGTGCAGTCGCGGCGATGCGTCAACGCGCAGGCTGATGGCATCCGTGATTTCTTCGAGTTCTCCAGCGCCGACGTCAACCTCATCGCCGCGCCGCTCACGCACGGCGCGTCGTGCTTCGTGCTGCCGATCCTCGAGGTCGGCGGCACGCACGTGCTGCTCGACGGCCCGAAGCCGGCGGCGGTGCTCGCGGCGATTGCCGCGAACGGCGTCACCACGATGTATGCGCCGCCCACCCTGCTCTACTCGCTCATCGATTCTCCACATGTCCGCGAAACGGACGTCAGTTCACTGCGGCACGTCATCTACTCGGCCGCACCAATGCCGCCGCAGCGGATTCGCGATTGCCAGCGCGTGCTCGGGGCCGTGATCGAGACGGCGTACGGACAGGTGGAGGCGCCGCAGATCGTCGCGGCAATGCGCGCGAGTGAGTTGATGATCGAGGAGAACCTGTCGTCGGTCGGCCGGCCGTCGTCGGTGGTGACGGTGCGCATCATGAGTCCCGACGGAGCGCTGCTGAATGCGGGCGAAATCGGCGAGATCGTCGTGAGCGGTCCGCTGCTCATGAGCGGCTATCTCGACCGACCGGAGGAAACGGCACGCACGATCGTGGACGGGTGGCTGCACACGGGCGACCTCGGGACCATCGACGAGCGCGGGTACGTCTTCATTCGGGGCCGGCTGCGCGAGGTGATCAACACCGGCGGGTTCAAGGTCTACCCTGGCGACGTCGAGGCGTGTCTCGCGCGGCATCCGGCAGTGGCGGAGTGCGCGGTGTTCGGTGTCGAGCACGCGCGATGGGGGGAGGCGGTGACCGCGGCGGTCGTACGTCAGGCGGCGGTAGACGTCACCGAGGGCGAGCTGATCGCGTGGGTGAAAGCGGAGCTGGGGGCGGTGAAGGCGCCGAAGCGAATCCACTTCGTCGAGGGGCTGAAGCGCAATGCGGCGGGAAAGGTCAGTCGTGCGGGCGTGCGGGAAGCGCTGTCATCCTGACTCATCTGCAATCTCTACCAGCAGGGGATAGTGATCCGACGCGGTGCGCGCCACCTCAGGCGCGCGCAGCACCGAGCACGCCTCGAAGCGAGATGCGAACTTCGTCGGCGTGAAGACGTAGTCCAACCGGACGTGCGGATTCCACACCGGAAACGTGTAGCCGGGCTCGCTCTGCGCATTCGCGTGCACGGTGCGCCATGCGTCGGCATACCCGTCGGCCGCCATCATCTCGATCGTGCTGCGCGCGATGTCTCGGCCGCTGAGCCACACCATGCCGCGAATCCATGCGGGCATGGGCGAGGAGTCGAACCGCTCGCCGGGCGCGAGGGCGTTGAAGTCGCCGGCGAGGACGTGAAACGCGAACGCGTGCTCCTCGCGAATCAGCTGCTCGCGAATGCCGTCGAGCAGGCCGCGTAACTCGCGCGCGCGCTGTTGTTCGGTCCACTTGGAGAACCAGGCGCGCAGGTGGAGCACGAACAACCGCGGGAAGTCGTCGGCAAAGGACACCTCGAGCAGCGCGTGCCGAGTGCGCGGCGGATGACGCCACTCGTGCGCGAGCACGGGGACCTTGCTGAGGAAGCCGGTGGAATGCGCCGCGCGCGACCCCGACCACTTGAAGCCCGCCAACTCGGCGATGCGCTCCACGACCTCGGGGTTCCTCGCCTCCTGGAGCGCCACGACATCCGGGTTCGCCGCCGAAATCACCTCCGCAATCTGCTCGGCGCGGCCGACGCCGCCCTCACGGATGTTGTAGGTGAGGAGCCGCACCTTACTCGTCGTCCTTTGGCTTCTTCAGCAGCACGAGGTAGGGCTGGTTCATCGTGACGTCCCGCAGGAATTGCACGAGCGACGTCGTCGCCTGGAGGTTTACGGGACGCCCCGTCATGGCGCAGAGCTTCTGGCGCAGCGGGCCGAGCGCCGGCGCCGCGAACGGATGCGCCTCGCTGAGCGGCGCGGAATGGATGCCCGGAATGTGAAAGTCCCGGAAGAGCATCACCATGTCCCCACCGACGAATGTGACGTCGAGGTCGCTTGTTCCGGGTCCGTCGGCATCGAATGGCGCGTCCGACCCGTGCTTGTGACCCGTGACGGAACTCCCGCGGAGGATGACCTCGACTCCGGCAGGCGTTCCCTCGCTCAGGGCGCGGATGAACGCGTCGTAGCGCGCCGGATCGCCGCCGAACGCGAGGCGTGTGACCCGCTCGCGGATCGTGTCCTGGCTGCCGGCTTCGGATTCGCCAGGATGATCGGCGCTCTCGTTGGCTGGAGTGACCTCGAGGGCTGCGTCGGTGGGTGCGTCAGGAGACATGGGGGCGGTGAAGGATTAGTCGTCGGGTGCGCCCGTTGCTATGCAGCGGGCATCGTGACCGTGAACGTGCTGCCCTCTCCGGGCGTGCTCACCACGGAGAGCTCGCCGTTCATGCCGCGCGCGAGCTGCCGGGATATTGCGAGTCCCAGGCCAACGCCCCGGTGGCGGGTCGTCGTGCTCGATCGCTCCAGCTGCACGAACGGCTCGAAGATCCTCCCCAGCTCGTGCGCGGGAATTCCGCGTCCGGTATCGGACACACGGATGTGCACCACCGTGTCCTGCACGTCGGCGGACACGGTTGTGCTGCCGGATACCGGCGTGAACTTGATTGCGTTCGTGAGCAGGTTCACGAGGATCTGGCGCAGCTTCTTTCGATCGGCTCGAACGGCGCAGGTCGAGCCTCCGTTCGGCGCGACGCACTTCTCCAGTCGATACGACAGCTCTCGCTCCGCAATCTGCGGCGCGAGCATCTCCGTGGCCTCCCCCATTACCTCGTTCACGGCGACATCTTCGAAGTCGTACGCTGAGTGGCCCGCATCGAGATGCGTGAACTCGAGGATGTCGCCGATCAGCGTCTGGAGATGCTTCGATGCGCGCTGAATACGTTGGAGGTACTCCACGGTCTCGGGGGTGACGGGGCCACGCACGCCGATCGCGATCAGCTCCGCATATCCGCCGATCGCGTTGAGGGGCGTGCGTAGCTCGTGGCTCATCATGGAGAGAAAGGCGTCCTTTGCATTGTTCGCCGCTTCCGCCGCCTCCGTTCGTTCCTCGAGGTGCTGCGTCGTGACGTGAAGCTCCTCCGCCTGAAGCTCCAGCTCCACCGCCTGCTGCTGGAGCTGGTAGTTCGACCGCTCGAGCTCCACGTTCGCTTGCTCGAGCACCAACGCGGCGGCATGTGCTGCCTTGACGGCCCCGCGCAACTCCATCTCTCGCTGGGCCGACGCCGCCAGTTCGACGAGGACGTCCACCTCCTCCTGCGTCCATGCACGCGGCACCGTGTCGATCGTGCAGAACGCACCCACGGTCTGCCCGTCGATCACGAGCGGCACGCCCACGTAGGCCGCGACGCCGAGGCTCATGACCGTGGGCATGTCGCGGTAGAGCGGATCGGCTGCGGTGTCGGGGATGACGAGCGGATCCGTGCGGAGCACGGTGTAGTGACAGAACGTCGGGCCGGACATCTCGCGCGCCGTCGCCAGCGGCTCGCCGAAGCCACACGCGGACTTATAGAAGTCGCGATCGGCATCGACGAGCGAGATGAACGACGCGGGGACGCCGAGGATCCGAACGGCAATTCGCGTCAGCCGATCGAAGACTTCCTCGACTTCGCTATCCAGCAGTCCAGTCGCGTGTACGGCAGCGAGCCGGGCAGGGTCGGCGCGCGTGGCCTGCGGGCCGATGGCGGGTGGGTCAGCGATGCCGATCATCTGACCGGGCGTGCAATTGATCGAAATGCGTACATATGCAGACCATAGGCGAAAATGGAGCCATGCCCATGCGAGCTGGTGCGTAGGAGCACCTACGACCGAAGCTCGCTCTCGAACCTGGTCGTCAGTCGCTCCGGCCGAGCCGCGCGAGGACGCCGCCGAGGAGTGTAAAGCCTGCGCCGAGCAGCCCAGCGGTCACGGCGAGTCCACCGAGCGCGAGGCCACCGAGTGCGCCCCAGGAGCGTACGTCAGGTTCAGGCCCGAAGGGCATCTATGCTCGCGATGAACGCCACAGCGTCCAGGCGTTCCCAATCACGGTGCCAACCAGGGCGAGCGCGGGAAAGATGAGCAGGATCGACGCGGGATTGGCGAAGGCCTGCTGCGCCGAGGAGAGTGCCAGTGGATACGAGAGCGCGCAGCACCAGAGGTGCGTCCGGATTGAAATCGTCGCCTGACCGGATGCGCGGAGCACGAAGCGCGTAACGGGAATCGCCAGGAGCGCAGCAATCACGACGACGCCGGCGCACACGGCAAGGAAGCCGCTCTTCGACGTCGTCAGTGGCGACAGCAACGGCGTGACGATCAGGTACCTGACGATGACACCGATCCCCACTCCACCGACCGCGATGACTCCGGGGGCGAGCACCCATGGGGTAGAGACGCTCCGTATCGGTGCGGGCCCTTGGGGAGTGGTCATGCGTTACGCCGCCGGTTTCGATCTGTCGTCGCCATTGCGCAAGGTAGTGCGCAGGAAGGCTTCAACTCGTGCCATGTCGGGTCGGGCATCGACGATTACGACGGGCCCGCGCTGGGTGAGCGACAGCCCATCTTCGACAACGACGACGCTCGTTATGGCGAGTTCAGCCCGTTCGGGATCAGTGAGCGCCAACCGGCCGCCATTCCACGCGTGTGCGAAAGCCTCGGCGAAGTCTCCATCCTGTGGGTCCCAGTGGCGACACTCGCGCAGTTGCGCCCCCGCCTCGATGGCGTGGAACCGGATACTCGCATAGGCGTCAACTGGCTCCATTACCGCATGGGCGAGCCCCGCGATCGGCGCCAGGTTCGCCGTCCCAACCGGGGTTCCGTCACAGGTGATCCAGCAATGCATTGGGGGAGTGACTTGCGTTCAATGCTTTTCATAAAAGCACAACTGCAATCTTACCACGGAGGACACGGAGGCCACGGAGGAAACCAGAACGTCAATTCCCATTACGTCGTGCAGGTCGGTTATCTCACCGTGGCCATCGCACGACCCGTCGTTCGATTCCCATCCTTGTCCCGGAAATCCACCGTCACCGGCCAGAAGGGTGCGGCCTTGATCGCCGCGTAGAGGGCTGCATTGGCGCTCGCGGTTACGGCCGTTCCGAACGACTCCTCGATGCCTGACTCAGACTCGTCTGATAAAAGACGGGTTGGGCGTGCCGAGTAAGGGGCCGTGGGTTAGGAGTTCAAAGCCGAGTTCGGGGTCGGGAGTTACTGCCCAACCGCCGCGCGCTTCATTCCATCTCCACGCACGAAGAATCCCGGCAGCGAAACCGGAATCGTCCCACCAATCGGCGCCCGCCCGAGTACCGCCCGCGCCCCCGCCCGCTCCTGAGCCTCCGACACACCGTACGTCACCAGGTATGTCCCCACGCTCGGGAACTGCTTGATCAGGTAGGGATTGCCGAGCGACACCAGCACGACTTTTTCGCGCTGCGACAAAATGTCGATCCAGCTCGCGATGTGCTGCGGAATCGCGAACCGTCCCTCCCCCTCGATGCGCCGTACGTACGTCGCGACGATGACGCGATCCACACCGCGCGCCGCTGCCGAGATGGAGTCGAGTGTCGCCGAGCCGACCGCCGGGCCAACCTTGAATACCTGCGTGCGATT
>JBKJMP010000593.1:0-2597 GCA_046596395.1 Gemmatimonadaceae bacterium | reverse complement strand
GTCGCCGACTCGGCGGAATTCCGCGGGTACGCAACGCCGCGCTACCAGACGACACTCACGACGGGACTCGAGATGCTGCAGCGCAAGCTGCGCCTGCAGACCCTGCTCGACTACCGGGGTGGCAACAAGTGGTTCAACGACACGGAACGTCTGCGGTGCCAGCGACCAAACTGTCAGGGACGCAACTTCCCGGGTGCCCCCCTCGAGCTCCAGGCGGCCAACATCGCGCGGCTCGAGCATCCGGCCAACTCGCTCGACGGGTACTTCATGGAAGGGGCCTTCCTGAGGCTCCGGGAGGTATCGCTGCAATACACGCTATCGCCCGAGCTCGCGGGGCGTCTCCTCCGCGGCCGCTCGGCATCGGCCTCGCTGTCCGGCCGCAACCTCGCCCTGTGGACGAACTACCTGGGCACGGACCCCGAAACGGCGTTCAACTTCACCAGCGGCACCGATGTTCCCGCCGACTTCCAGACGCTTGCTCCGCCCAGCTACTTCGTCTTCCGCATCAACGTGGGATTCTGAGCCAATGACATCATCCTTTCGCCGCACCCTCTCCCGCCGCAGCCGCACGGCCCTCGGCTTCGTGACACTCGGCGCCGCCCTCGCGGGGTGCTCGAGCGTCACCGATTCCCTGCTGGAAGCAGAGAATCCCGACATCATCCCGCGTGAGCTCACGCAGAGCGCCGAGGGGGCGCGCGGCCTGGCGAACGGTGCGCTCGACACCTTCCGGAGCATCACCGCAGGCAGTGAGAGCACCTGGCTGTTCGGGGGTCTGCTCGGAGACGAGTGGTCCACGAGCTCGACGTTCCCGCAGAACGACGAAACGGACCAGCGCCACATTCTCGAGAACAACAGCCAGGTCACCGGCATGCTCTACCGCCTGTACCGCACCCGCATTCGCGCGGGCGAGGCCATCACGGCGCTCAACAAGTACGAGCCCACCGGGCGGGCACTGATCGCGGAGATGTATTTCGCCAAGGGGTTCGCCGAGATGCAGCTGGCCCAGGACTTCTGCAACGGCATTCCCGTGAGCAGCCTGGTAGACGGCCTCCCACAGCCCGGTGAGGCGGAGACCGGGACCCAGGTATTCACGCGAGCGGTTGCGTCGTACGACAGCGCGCTCGCGTTCGCGAATGGAACCGATGCACGGTCGGTTCTGATTGCGCGCGCGGCGCGTGTTGGCAAGGCCCGGGCGCTTCTCGGTCTTGCCCGCTACTCGGAGGCGGCCGCCGCGGTCGCCGGCATTCCCACCTCGTTTACGTATACGCACACTTTCTCGCTCACGACGGGGTCGAATACAATCTGGGGGCAGGGCTTCTCGGCGGCGCGCTATGCCGTTGGCGACAGCCTCGAAGGCAATTCGCGGAACATCGTGGTGCGAAACGCGCTGCCGTTCGTGTCGGCGAACGACCCGCGCCTGCCCGTCAGTATTCTGACCGGCAATGGCCAGGACGGACAGACGCGCATCCGCCGCACACCGCTGTATGGCCAGCTCACACAGGTCGACGTGGTGAATGGCATTGATGCGCGCATGGTGGAGGCAGAAGCCGCGCTCGCCGCAAACAACGTGTCTGGCTTCCTCGCCATTCACAACGCGCTGCGTGCCGCGCCGCCAAAGCTGGGAGAGGTGCAACCCGCGGCGCTCCCGCCACTCGTGGACCCGGCCACGGGCGCGGCTCGCGTATCCCTCCAGTTTCGCGAAAAAGCGTTCTGGACATTCAGCCGCGGACAGCGACTCGGTGACATGCGCCGCCTCGTGCGGCAGTATGGTCGCTCCGCCGGTGCGGTGTTTCCCACCGGCCTCCACTACAAGGGCGGCGACTACGGCGTGGACGTAAACCTTCCGATCGTGACGGACGAACGGAACAACCCGAAATTTTCTGGTTGCAAGGACCGCGACGCGTAGCCATCGTGAATGCTTGCGCAACGGGCGGGGATTCCTTTCGCCGCGAGCGTCCGAGGGACCTGCACTTCGCAGGTCCCTCGCTGCGTTCTCAGGATGACAGGATCGAGATCATCTCGCGCGCATTCGTCGAGCCGTAGTTCCCGTAGCAGTTGTTGAAGAACACGATCGTCCGCGTTGCCGCCGCCGCTGCTGACTCGATGAGCGGCATCCAGCTCTCGAGCTCCTGCGGCGAGTACAGGTACCGATACCGTTCCACTGTCGGAACATTCGGCGCTTCCCACGTGGCCGCGCGACGACCGTGGAGGCGAATCATCGAGAGCGCCGGCGTCGTCACGCCGCTCACCGCCGGTACGCTGCTCTCGAGTCCCTGCGGACCATCGACGATCACGTGCGTGAGCCCGAGGTCACGCAGCAGGTCGAGCGTCCACTGAGTCGATCTCTGACTCTTGAACCACGAACCGTTTCGCAACTCCACCGTCGCCGGGATTCCGGCGAGCCGTTCCGCAGCGTCGGCGAGCAACTGCTTGTTCTCCGGCGTCGGCAGGAACCAGCGCGGATACTGGAGCAGGATACCGCCGAGCTTTCCCGCGTCTGCCAGCGGGGACAGCGAGCCGACGAAGTACTCCCACACGGCCATGTCCAGCTCGGGCGGGAGTACTTCGTCTGCCAGCGGGGACAGCGAGCCGACGAA
>JBKJMP010000465.1:0-3228 GCA_046596395.1 Gemmatimonadaceae bacterium | reverse complement strand
ATACTCGTGAGGGTGAGGACTGCCTTTCGCGTCGTGACCGCGCCTGGAAGTCCGTTGAGGGGTGTGAAGACGTGCAACTGGTGCGCGACCGTGTTGTAGATCCTGTCGCGGCGCATGGTTCGAAACATCTCGCCAGTCGCCTCGGAGACGACGGCGACCGTCCCGCCGTCATCCGCGAAGACAATGCGGTAGGCGGGCACCTTCCCATGATAGCCGAGTGGGCGTTCGGTCACGCGATCCGTGCTCGCGACGGGGACGTTGGGCATCGTGCGCCGCGCGATCGATACCGCTCGCTCCTGCGAGATGCGCTCGATCGCGCCCGTCATGGCGTTGACGATCGCTGTTCTCCCGCCTGCCAATGAGACGACGTAGACCACCTCGCCCATCTGTCGTTGAATCGTCACCTGCCGCACCTCTGCGCTGGCGGAGGAATCGCTTGCGGTGCGCGCCGCCAGAGCAGGCGGGATGACGACGCTGCCCCAATCGACGGGGAAGGCGGCTTCCGACGGCGCCTTCGACCCCTCCGACATCGGCATGATGAGCGAGACGCCGCTCGCGAGCCACACGACGAGCAGGATCCCGATCACGATGCCGATCCACTTGTGCCACCACCGCATTCGCCTGAGGTACGGCACGCGCGGGAAGGGGGTGGGCGCGGTCAACCCGCCCCCACGACGTCCGGATAGTTCCGCGCGAGCGGATAGTCACTGTCCTGCATCTCCTCCGCGGCCCACGCGAGCATGCGGGTGCGCACGTCCGCGGGCACGTGGCCGTGGCGGTCCGCCGTGCCGCGCACGAACAGGACGGCGTTCGTCTGGAGCAGGTGTGGTGGCTGCATCTCGAAGTTGTCCTGGTGTCGCTTCATGTAGGCAAAGCCGCACTTCTCCACCACGTTGGCCAACTCCCTCTCATCGAGTGGACGGACGCCGAGGAACTCCGCCACGCGGCGGACGACCCCCGGCAGGTCCTTTCCCATCTCCTCGAAGTGGAGGAAGAGGACGTTGCTGTCGGCCTGGCTCCGCGCCCACCAGCCCTTCACGTGCGCCGGCCACGTGCCCCACCACATGAGGTCGGGGGAGCGGAACCACTCCTCATACGCGGGCATTGCGGGTGCCATGCGGCCCACGTTGGTCTCGATGAAATCGATGCAGCTCGCGAAGCAGGCCAGCGGATGTCGCGCCACGTAGATGTAGCGCGCGTGCGCCGACGACGGGCAGAGGTGCCCCGGAAGGTGCGTCTTGATGATGCGCGACGGCCGCTCGGTGCCCACAGGATGCGACTGCTCGAGTGGCACGCTGCGCCGGCCTTCAAGCCATGGAGCAATCCCATAGAGCGTCGCGCCCGTAGCCACGAGGTTTCCGTTCCCGCGATGAAGCACCTCGTAGACGATGTGCTCCATCCACGTCGTCCCGCACTTCATTTGCGTCGCCACGAAGATGTCGTTCGGCTGCGGCAGGTACGCCTCGGCGCGCGCGGCCGAGGCGGCGTCGCAGGCGCCGCCTGGGAGCGAGATGTCGACGTGGCGAAGCTGCACCTTCCGGAAATCCACCTTCTTGAACCGGCCGTACAGGGCCAGGACCGGGGCGAGCATGATCGCGTGGAAGCGCAAGCGTTGCTTGTAGTGGGCGCGCCTTTCGGGCTCGAGCCCGTAGTAGGCGAGTCCCGTGGTCTGCTCGTCTTCCCACCGGAGCACCATGGCCAGGTAGGTCATGGCGGCGAACGGCAGGAGGACGACGACGGCAAGAGACCACAGCAGCAGTACGATCATGCGTGCGAAAAGTCGATGGGACGGTGGACCGCGAGGTGTCCGTGGCGGGAACGGCGAGTATACCTGGCGGGCTTCACGCGTCCAACCACCAGTGCAATGTTTACGCATGCGGCGCGGCGTGCCAGATTGGTGAGCAGGGTCTCCGCCCGCCGCCTGCCGACAACCCAGTGACGTCCCAGCCCCCAGACATGATGCGCACCACAGAATCGCTCGCCTCGGGGCGGAGCGTCACTTTCGCCCGCGTCGTGGTGTTGAGCGCCTGGTTCGGTCTCGTGACCGCGTTCGCGGAATTGACCGCCCGTGAGCTGAACCAGCGCCTCCTCCACGCGGAGCTGGTGTACAGCGTTCACACGTTCTGGATGACACCGGTCGCGGACCTGCTGCTGTTTCTGTCGGCAGGGTTGTTGATGTTCGCACTGGGAAGGTTGCTGCCGACCGTGGGTCGGGAGCGCGTGGTGCTCACCGTGCTGTCCTTCATGGGCTGGGCCAGTATCACCTTGAGCCTGCCCCGGCTCCACTGGATCGCGTTGCTCGCGCTGGCTGGAGGGTTGGCGGTGCAGACGTCGCGGCTGATGACCGCACGGCCGGAGCAGGTGCGCCGTGTGGTGCGCCCGACGCTCGCGCTGCTCATGGTGGCGATGCTGATCGCCGCAGGAGTCGTCCTCGGTCTCCCCGCCTTCTCCGAGCGCCGTGCGCTCGCGAGCCTGCCGAACGCGCCTCCCGGCGCGCCGAATGTGCTCCTGCTCATTCTCGACACCGTCCGGTCCACGAGCATGAGCCTCTATGGAGCGCCCGGCATCACGAGTCCCAATATCGACGCCCTGGCGCGCGAGGGCGTGGTGTTCGACCGAGCCATGGCGCCTGCGTCCTATACGCTCGCGTCGCACGCGTCATTCTTCACGGGTCGTTGGCCGCACGAACTGGGGGTCGAGTGGACCACCCCCATGGACGATCGCTATCCGACGCTGGCGGAGCAGTTGGCCAAGGCTGGCTATCGCACGGCCGGGTTTTCGGCGAACCAGCACTACGTGACGCGTCGATTCGGAATCGGGCGGGGATTCGTGCACTTCGACGACACGATGATCAGCTTGAGCGAGATCGCGCGCAACTCGACGCTCGCCAGGCACGTGGTGGATGGACGCGTCTTTCGTGTCCTGTTCGATTACGACGAGCTGCTCGGGCGCAAGAATGCGCGCACCAACAATGACGCGATGCTCTCGTGGCTTGGCCGGACGGACGGCCGCCCGTACTTCGTGTTCGCGAACTACTACGATGCGCACGCGCCATACCTGCCCCCGGCGCCGTGCAGCGCGACGCAGCCATGGATGCGGCCGGGGTTGTCCGCCGCGGAGAAGCGAGCGCTCCACGAGCATTCGTGGCTCGAGCCCGAGTACATTCCGCTCGACGCCGCGCGAGCGCGTCAGCCTGCGTATGAGTCGGCAATCCGATGCCTCGATGCC
>JBKJMP010000480.1:0-12427 GCA_046596395.1 Gemmatimonadaceae bacterium | reverse complement strand
GCTGCCACCGAGACCACAATACTTCGATCTCCTCGGCCGAGAGCCGGTGATACGAACGTCCCACGTTTACCTCCAGTGAATGCTGTATAGTGTTGCATTCACCGGTTGAAACCACCCACGGATTCGACGGATTGAAAAAACGATTCGACGAATTGCTCCGCGTGGCGCGAGATTGGCGGCGACGGCGATCAATTCATGTGAATTGAATCAAGAAAAACAAATTGCTCTGGACGCGCGTGAGCTTGCTGGCCCAATCACCGAGCGATCCGTTCAATCGTGTTCAGATCCGTCAAATCCGCATAAAAAAGCTGTTGCAACACTCGCCACTACCTGCAGCCCTTGCCCGCGAGTCGCGCGACACCGTTCGCATCGACATTGATCACGGCAACACATTTCGCCCACGCGCGCGCATCCACGTTGCGCACGAGTGACGGGCGACGATTGCCAGTGCGCGGCACCACGACGCCAACGTCCACCTTGCGCTGCGCGCCGAGGCCGAAGTGCAGCGGCATCGCGTTTTGCGCGTTGTAGCCTGAGCCGGTATCCATTACGCGGGTGCCGAGCACGCGATTGGTGCCCGGGGCGTAGAGGCGCACCTCCGCGCCGGCGAGCGATGCGATCCCCGCCGAATCCACGACCGACACGCGCAGCCACCCCGCACGAACGCTCGGCGGCAGCAGGTTGCGCATGATGTGATGCATGCCCGTGGTCTGCACTCCCGTGAGCGCGAGATCCTCGTCGCCATCGCGATCGAAGTCCGCCCACTGTGCCCCGTGATCCGCCTCGAGCGCCTTGATGTTGTCCGGCGTGACGTCCGTGAAGAACGTGCCCGCGTTTCGGAAGAGGTAGTCTTTATGACTCGTGCCGCCCGTCACGGTCCCGTTCACGTACAGGTCGAGACGTCCATCGTTGTCGAAGTCGGCGAAGGCGCACGCGTCGTAGCGGCCGTCGATGTCGATGCCCCACGCGGCTGACACATCGGTGAACGTGCCCTTCCCCGCGTTGAGGAAGAGGCCGTTGCGACCGTAGTTCGCGGTGAAGACGTCGAGACGCCCGTCGTTGTTCACGTCGGCAATGCAGGGGCGCACGGTGCCATTCGTCGCGTCCCGCGGCGTGCGGCCGCCCCACGCCAGGCCGGCGTACTCGGCCACGTCCGTGAAGCGGCCGGCCTCGTTGCGCATCATGCCGTTCGCGTCGCCGTCCATGTTGCCGGTGAGTAGATCGACGTCGCCATCTTCATCGAAGTCGAACCATACGGCGCCCACGGTGCGGCGCGTGTCCGCGAGGCCGATTCCGGCCGCGACGTCGGTGAACCGGCCCGCATCGTTCCGGAACATCGCGTTCCCCTTCTCGCGAAACGCGACGAAGAGATCGAGATCCTTGTCCGCATCGAAGTCGATCCACGCGACCTGGCGCACGCGTCCGGAGTCGAGCACGATGCCCGCGTCGCGAGTGATGTCGACGAACTGTTTCGCGGCGGCGTCGTTGCGATACAGCTTGAGCACGGACTGCGGCCCAGGCGCGAAGCCGACGAGGAGGTCGGGATCGCCGTCGGCGTCGTGATCGGCCCAGGCGACGGAGAGCGTGCCGCGCACATCGGCCACCCCCACAGACGCTGCGACGTCGGTGAGCACACCGGCGTCGTTGCGATAGAGGCGGTTGGCGATGCGACCGCCAAACCCGACGAAGAGATCGAGGTCGCCATCGCCGTCGTAGTCGGCCCACGCGTTGGTGTACGAGCCTCCGACGGATAGAAGCTCCGGCTGTACGAGCTCGAAGCGCGGCGGCGCGCTGGTAATGAAGATCAGTCCTGCCAGGGCGATTCGTTTCATCACGACGACGACACCGGCTTCGCTGGCTCTGCCATGATCTCCTTGAAGGCGACGAGGAAGCGCCGCATCTCGTCGGCGGTACCGACGGACACGCGCAGGTGCTCGTTCATCGGGGGGAATGGGCGTCCGACGAGCACGCCCTTCTCGAGGAACTGATCGATGACGGGACGCATCGGGCGGCGCAGGTTCACCATGAAGAAATTGGCGTCGGACGGGATCACGCTGTAGCCCATCCGCTCGAGCGCCGACGTCGCCAGCCCCCGCTGCTCGATCGTCAACCGCTTCACCTCGGCCTGCGATGCCGTGTCCTTCAGCGCGGCGACACCACCGTAGCGGACGAGCGCGCTGATTGTGCCCGTGGCGAAGGGGCGCATCTGCTGCACGAACTCGCGCGGGGCGATTGCGTAGCCGAGCCGCATGCCCGCGAGGGCGGCGATCTTGGAGAAGGTGCGCGCGATGATCACCTTGCGGCCCTCGATGACGTAGGGCACCGACGTCGCATACCCCGGATCATCCACGAAGTGATGGTACGCCTCGTCGATGAGCACCGTCACGTCTTCAGGAATGCCGTCGAGCAGCTCGCGGATCTCCCGCGCCGTGACGATGCGCCCGGTCGGGTTGTTCGGATTGCAGAGGTAGACGAATCCGACGTCGCGGTAGTTCTTCCGCGTCGCGCGAATCAACGAGGACATGTCCTGGCGGTAGTCCGCGGTGAGCGGCACGGTGATCGCGGCGCCCTTGACCCTCGTCACGTGTTCGTACACCTGGCTGAAGGACGGCTCCACGCCGACGACCTTCCTGCCATGACTGGCGAACGTCGAGCCGACGACGCTGAGGATCTCACCCGAGCCGGCACCGAGAAGGACGTTCTCGGGCTTCACGCCGTGGTGCGTGGCGATCTCCTCGGTGATGCCGCCGTCGGGGTAGCCGTAGCGGTTGGCATACTTGAAGGCCCGGGTCATGGCCTTCATCACCGACTCGGGGGGCCCGTACGGATTCTCGTTATTCGCGAGCTTCGCGTAGCGGTCGTAGTCGTCCGCGGGGTCGAGCGCAGGATGATACGCGAGCACGTCTCGCGGCGACGTCAAGGTGAGTGCACCCACCGCGGCAGCAATGCCGCCGACGAAGCCACGACGATTTACCGGATTGCCATGCATGACGAGCCTCCCGAGAGGACGGCCAATCATACGACATGCGGAGCGGGACCGGGATGGTGAGTTCACGCCGGCCCCACTTCACCTCACTTCGCCAGGTCACCAACCGCGCTGGCCATCATGTGCGCCTTCGGTGCATCCGTCGCCGTGCGGGCATCGGCATGCAACCGCGTCGCCAGTGCGGACAGCGCATCCTTCCGAGCCTGGCCACTCAACCGCTCCGCCGCCACGAGACCGTCGCGCGCGGCCGCGATGTGTGCGGCCGTCTGGCCCCGACCGCGCTCGAGCTGGTCGATGTAGGCACGCGCAAGCGAGAAGCTTGCCGGCCACACCAGCTTCGGCTGCTCCTGCGCATTCAACTGCTCGAACTTCACCGTCTTCGCCGCATCGATCTCGTTCTGCGACAGGAAGCCGCTCGGCTGGAGCTCATAGATGTCGAGGCCGCGCGCCATCTCGGAGTTCACGATCATGCCGTTGTACCAGTACACCGACCACGAGCCCGCGGAGCTGTAGTAGTTCGTGCCGTCGATCGGTCCGCGATCGTAGTATGCGATCTCCACCGGCTTCTTCACGTCGGTCCAGTCGAAGATCGAGATGCCACCCTGGTACCACCCCTGGACCATCACCTCGCGACCCGGTATCGGGATGAGCGAGCCGTTGTGCGCGACGCAGTTCTCGAGCGCGGTCTGCGCGGCCGGCAGCTTGTAGTAGCTGTGGAACACCAGCTTCTCGTTCTCGATCGTGAAGAGTGCGTTCGCGCCCCACTCGTACTTGTCGGTCGTGCGGCACCGGGGAGCGCTGCCACCGCCCCATTCGTCCGTGAAGAGCACCTTCTTGCCATCGTTGCTGAAGGTGGCCGAGTGCCAGAAGGACATGTTGGAATCGGCGGCGGCGTAGATGCGGCGTGGATTCGCGACGTCCTTGATGTCCAGCAGCAGGCCGTAGCCGCCGCAGGCACCACCCGCGAGGCCGACGGCCGGATACACGGTGATGTCATGGCACTGCGTGGGTCCAGTGCGCGCGCCACCGCCGCGCGCCGGCGTCCCAGCGGGACGATTGGCTGCGGCTGCCGCGCGGCGCGCGTCTCCTGCCGGATCAGCCGGCTCGCTGTGCCGAGCGGGTGCGGCGAGACCGGTGAAGATGCGCGGTGAGCTGACGATCGCGGCCTTTGTCGGGTCGCGCAACGGAACCTTGATGACCTCGATGCGGAACAGTGCCGAGTTCGGATCCTGGTCGGGCGCGAGCGCCGAGCATCCGGGCAGCTCGCTCGGCGACCGCACGCCGGACGAACCCGAGACGTAGATGTAGACGTGCTCCTTGTCGTTCGGATCGCTCACGACCGTGTGCGTGTGCGAGCCGCGGCAGGTCTGCACGTTCGCGATGTACTTCGGGTTCGCGATGTCGGTCGCATCGAAGATGCGGATGCCGCGGAGACGGTCGCTGCTCACCGAATCGGGTACGCCCTGCGCACCGCAGTCGATGCGCCCGGTCTGTCCTTCACCTGATACGAACAGGAGGTTCTTGTAGACGGAGACGTCGCTCTGCGAGGCGGGGCAGACGTACTGCGTCACCAGGTTTGGGCGGCGGGGATTGGCGATGTCCCACACCATGTAGCCATCGTAGTTGCCCTGGATGGCGTAGTTGCCGGTGAAGGCCAGGTCGGAGCTCGTCTTGCCGACAAACTTCGCCGGCGGCGGCGTGTTCGACACGAGCGTGAGGTTCCACGCGGCTTCAGCGGCGTGGTTGAGGATCACACCGCGACGCGTGGGATCCATCGTGCCCGCGCGCAGCCCGACGCGAAGGTCGGGGCTCGGCGGCGTGGTGGACATGTTGTACGCCGGTGTTGTCCCGGTGACGGTCGATGTGGACGACTTCGCGCATGCGGCGACCCACAGCAGGCCGAACGCGAGCAGTGGGGCTGCCTGTCGGGTGTTCATCTGGATTCCTTGGGGTGGGAATACGTGCAGATCCTTCGCCTGACGGCTCAGGATGACAACTGAACTATTGACGGCTCAGGATGACTACGGGCTCTTGGGAACGGTGGCCAGCATCTTCTCCATGCGATCGATCTCGGTGGTCTGGTCGGCGTACACGTCGGAGGCGAAGCGGAAGACGGTCTCGTCCTGCGCCGCGCCGTGCGAACCGAAGAGCTTGTCCACCATCGTGATCGCGCCTTCGTGGTGCTGGATCATGGCGAGCAGGAACAGCCGGTCGAACTCCGAACCGCGGCTAGCATTGAGCCGCGCGAGGGCGGTGGAGTCGAGCATACCGGGCATGAGCATGTCGTGCTCCATGTCGCCCATCTTCATGCGGATGTGGGTGGCGTTGGCGGCCGGCACGGGTGCGTTGTTGTCGCGCAGCCAGCGCTGCATCAGCGCGATCTCGTCACCCTGCCCCACCACGATGCGCTCGCAGAGGATGCGGATGTCGGACCGCGCGCCGTGCGTTGCTGCCCAACCCGCGATGAGCACCGCCTGCGCGTGATGCGGGATCATGCCGGTCATGAACTCGATGTCGGCCTTCGAGACCGGTATTCCCTCCCGCGCCTGCGCCTGCGCGGCGGCGGAGAGGGTGACCAACGCCACACACGCAACGAGCGATCGCCTCAGCGATCCTCGTACCTTCGAACGCAGGGAGCTCATGTAGAGTGAACGTACGCCGCGCCCGGGCTGTTGAGAAGCGTGGGCAGCGTGCACCTTTCCCCATCACCCCTGACGCATTCCGGAGCGCACCGTGCACACACCCGAAGACGAGTTGGAACACATCCAGCCGCAGCTCGCGCTGATGGCCGAGGAAGCTGAAACGGCCACGGACGGAGGCGTGCCTCGACGGGAGTTTCTCTTCCGATCGCTCGTTGCCGCGGCGGCCACGACCTTCGGCGCTGGCGCGCTGCGAGCCCAGGCAGGCGGGACGCCACCGACTGCTGCGCCCGCCGCCGCCCCACCACAGCAACCTGCCACGCCTCCGCTCGCGCTCGGTAACGGTGAGGCGATGGCCGAGCAGTTCATGCCGTATCCGGGCGGAACTGGCGCGCTGATGGAGCAGCTCGTGAAGGAGCGCGGCGCGAAAGCGTTCGACCGGAAGACGTTCGTCGTCGAGCCGTGGAAAGGCACGCTTCCGTCGTCCGACGTGGACATCGCGTTCCTCCCGGCGCACCGGCTGTCGGCGCTGCTGAAGGCGCGGAAGATCTCGTCGGTCCGACTCACCACCATCTATCTCGAGCGCATCAAGCGCCTCAATCCCACGCTGCTCTGCGCCGTGACGATCATGGAGGCACAGGCGCTCGCCGAGGCGGCGCGTGCCGACGCCGAGATTGCGGCTGGCAGGTATCGCGGACCGTTGCATGGCATTCCGTACGGCGTGAAGGACTTGTTCAACACGAAGGGCGTACCGACCACGTGGGGGACCGCGGATTTCGAGACGCGCGTTATCGACGAGGATGCGGAGGTCGTGGTGCGGCTGCGCAACGCGGGGGCCGTGCTGATTGCGAAGTTGTCCACCGGATTGTTCGCGCAGAACGACCAGTGGTTCCGCGGTCGCACGAACAATCCGTGGAACCTCTCGCAGGGGTCGAGCGGATCGTCGGCGGGTCCGGCCTCGGCGACAGCGGCGGCGTGCGTCGCGTTCAGCATCGGTACCGAGACGCAGGGTTCGATCGTCTCACCGTCGCTCCGCTGCGGGATCAGTGCGCTGCGTCCGACGTTCGGACGCGTGAGCCGACACGGCGGAATGGTGCTCGCGTGGTCGATGGATCGCGTCGGGCCAATGTGCCGCACCGTAGAGGATTGCGCGATGGTATTCAGCGTGATCCACGGCAGTGACTTGAAGGATTCGTCCACGGTGACGACGCCGTTCGAGTACGACCGGAACATCAGGCTCGCCTCGCTGCGCATCGGCGTGGACCCGAATGCGCCGAAGGAGCTCGTCGATAAGCTGCGCGAGCTCGGCATGCGTCCGAAGGAGATCGGTGCTCGGCCGACCGTCGCTGGCTTCAACAGCGGACTGAATGTCGAGAGTGCGGCGGCGTTCGATGCGTACGTGGTGCGCAAGGCGCAGGAGATCGGGCTGGATCTCACGAAGCTTCCCGAGCCCGCGCCTGCTGGCCGCGCTGGAGGTCCTCCCGCGACCCCGCCCGCGGCACCCACGACGCCGACGAATCCGATGGCGCCCGCCGACTGGAATCCGCGGTTCGTGAATGGCCGCATGACGCGGGCGATCGACTTCGTGCAGGCGCAGCGTCGCCGCTACGTGCTCGTACAACGCTGGGCGGAGTTCATGAAGGACCTCGACATGTTCATCGCCAGCCCGCAGGCCGACACCGGCGCGAACGCGCAGACGGGCCATCCGTGCGTCGTGGTGCCGTACAAGTTCGACGTCCCGGTGGTGCAGGGGGGTCCCGGCGGTGGCCCAGGCGGCGCGGGAACCACGCCGACTGCTCCCCCGCTCAACCCGCAACCCATCGGCGCGGTGATCACGGGCGCGCTCTACGCCGACGACAAGATCCTTTCGGTCGCGCACCACTTTCAGTCGCGGACGGACGTGCACCTCAAGCGTCCCTCGTTGTAGGGCCGGCAAGGCGCCGTGCACCGGAATCACGTGCTACTGCGACGAACGATGGCGCGTGTCCTGAACTGCGCGTTGTCGTCCTTCCATCCATGACCATGACGCTGCTGTTACGCTCGGCCCTCCTGATCTTCGCGCTCGCCCCCGGGGCTCTCGCACAAGGCTCCGTCACTGCCGGCATTGTATTCGACGACCGGAACGGCAACGGCATCCGCGACGCAGGCGAGGTGGGAATTGCCGGTGTCGTGGTCTCGAACCAGGCCGATGTCGTGAAGACCGGCTCGGCGGGCACGTTCGGAGTCGGTCCTGGGCCAGGCGGGATCGTGTTCGTCTCCGTGCCAAACGGGTATCGCAGCGTCGGTCCCGCGTGGCACTCGGCGGATGATCGCAATACCGACTTCGCGCTTCAACGTGCGCCTGCGCCGGCCAGCTTCACGTTCATTCATGCGTCCGACACGCACATATCTCCGGCGTCGCTCGGGCGCACGCAGCGTTTTCGTGCACTCGCCGACTCGATCGATCCCGCGTTCGTGATCATCACCGGTGACCTGGTTCGTGATGCGCTGCGCGTCGGCGAAGTGGAGGCAACCGGGTACTACGACCTCTTCGCGCGCGAGGTCGCGCAGTTCAGGAACGTGGTGTGGACCGTTCCGGGGAATCACGAGATCTTCGGCATCGAGCGGGCGCAGTCGAAAGTGAGTGTCACGCATCCGCTGTATGGCAGGGGCATGTACAGGAAGTACCGCGGGCCGGACTACTACTCGTTCAACCACGGCGGCGTGCATTTCGTCGGCCTGAACACCGTCGACCACGACGACCAGTGGTACCACGGTCACGTCGACAGCGTGCAAATAGCGTGGCTCAAGCGCGATCTCGCCGAGATTCCGGCGGGCATGCCGGTGGTGACCTTCAATCACATTCCGTTCTTCACCTCGATGGAGTCGATCAATGGCTACACCGATTCGTCTCCAGCGCCGACGGTGATCACGGTGAATGGGAAGACACAGTTTCGCCACACGGTATCGAATGCGAAGGAGATTGTCGCCGCAGTGGGAATGAGCCGGTTCGCCATGGCGCTCGGAGGCCACACGCACGTGCGTGAGCAGCTGCGCTACGCGGGGATTCCGCTGCGGTTCTCCCAGACGGCGGCGGTGGTGGGGCCAGGTAGCTCGGGCGTGCTTCGGTTTCCGTCCGGCTTCACGATCTATCGTGTGACCAACGGCGTGGTCGACGACGGCACCTTCGTCGAGACGCCGGTGGTGCCCTGACCTCCGCGTTGATTGAGCCGCAAGGCACTCTGGACGTAGCCCCGCGACACGCCGTATCATCGCCGCATGAGCGCTTCGACCTCTACCGGGACTGCCGCCCCTCCCTCCGCGCCGGACTCGTACGGCGTCACGCCGGATTTCGGCACGCTGTACGACAACGTGCCCGCGTACGCCGCACGCACCGACGTCGGGTTCTACGTCGACGCCGCTCGGCAGGGTGCCGGACCCGTGCTCGAGCTCGGATGCGGGACTGGTCGCATCTCGCTACCAATCGCGCGCGCCGGCATTGCGGTCACTGGGCTCGACGGCTCCGCCGAAATGCTCGCGCGCTTCCGCGAGAAGCTCAGCGCCGAGCCAGCGGACGTTCGCGATCGCATCACGCTCCACACCGGCGACGCACGCGCATTCGCCCTCGGCGCCATGTTCCCGCTCGTCATCGCGCCGTTTCGCATCCTTCAGCACCTCATCACGATCGAGGACCAGCTTCGCTGCCTCGAGAGCGTCGCGCGGCACCTCGCGCCCGGCGGGAGGTTCGTCTTCGACGTCTTCAACCCGAGCTTCCGGCTCATGACGATGGATCGCAGCGTCGAGTTCGAGGAGACGCCGCTCTTCGCGCTGCCCGATGGGCGCTCGATGCGGCGCGCGCTGCGAATCCCGAGCGTTCGATGGCTCGAGCAGGTCAGCGAGAGCGAGATCATCTATTACGTGTACGACCCCCCTGCCGCAGAACCAGTGCGCCACGTCCAGGCATTCGACATGCGCTGGTACCTCCGCGACGAACTCGTCCATCTCCTTGCTCGCGCCGGGTTCACTGTTCGCGACATCTTTGGCAACTTCGACCGTTCGCCCGTGCGCGACGACTCGCCAGAAATGGTCGTGGTGGCCGAGCGCGCGTGATGCGTCCATCTTGGACGCTTCTACTCCTCCTTTCCGTCATCACATGAAGAAGGCGCTTCTCCTCCTCACGCTCGTCGCGGCCGCGTGTGCGCAGCCCGGCAACGCGAACACGGAGCTTCCCAACTGGGAACAGCGGGCTCGCAACGTCACCATCACGCGCGACGACTGGGGCATCGCGCACATTCGCGGGCGGACCGACGCCGATGCCGTCTTCGGCATGATGTACGCGCAGGCCGAAGACGACTTCAATCGCGTGGAGATGAATTTCATCAACTCCATGGGTCGGCTCGCCGAGACGGAAGGCGAGTCCGCGATCTTCCGCGACCTGCGGATGAAGTTGTTCATCAATCCGGACAGCATTCGCGCGCAATACGAAACGAGCCCGCCCTGGCTCACGACGCTGATGATCGCCTGGGCTGACGGCCTGAACTTCTACCTGTCGACGCATCCCGAGGTGCGCCCGAAAGTCATCACGCGCTTCGAGCCCTGGATGGCACTCACGTTCAGCGAGGGGAGCATCGGCGGTGACATCGAGCGGGTCTCCATTCCGGCGCTGCGCGCGCTGTACGGCTCGGCGGCGGAACGCACTGGCGACGCGGAGGAGGAATACCTCGGCGACGGCACCCCGCGTGAGCCGAGTGGCTCGAATGGCATCGCGATCGCGCCCTCGAATACCGTCGCGGGGCGGTCGCTGCTCCTCATCAATCCGCATACGTCGTTCTTCTTTCGCTCCGAGCAGCAGGTCACGAGCGAGGAAGGGCTCAATGCGTACGGCGCCTCGACGTGGGGCCAGTTCTTCATCTACCAGGGCTTCAACGAGAAGGCCGGCTGGATGCATACGTCGAGCAACGCCGACAACATCGATGACTACCTCCTCACCACGACGAGGAACGGCGACAGCTACACGTACATGCACGGCACGGGTCAACGCCCGGTCATCACGCAGAAGATCGTCGTGCCGTACAAGACGCCGAACGGCATGGCGCGCCGTGAGTTCGACGTCTACCGCACGCACCATGGACCGGTAGTACGCAGTGTGGATGGCCAATGGGTGGCCGTGCGGTTGATGGAGGAGCCGGTGAAGGCGCTCACGCAGTCGTACGCGCGCACCAAGGCGACCGACTACAAGTCCTTCCTCGAGACGATGCGACTCCACACGAACTCGTCGAACAACACGATTTTCGCCGATGCGAGCGGGAACATCGCGTACTTCCATGCGAACTTTGTCCCGAAGCGGAACGCGCGATTCGACTTCACGCGTCCTGTGGACGGCAGCGATCCGGGCGTCGAGTGGATCGGCACGCATGGCGTGGAGGAGAGCCCGCACGTGCTCAATCCCTCGACGGGCTGGCTCTACAACACGAACAACTTTCCCTACTCCGCCGCCGGCGTTGCGAGCCCGAAGCAGAGTGCATTCCCGAACTATATGGATCGCGGCACCGAGAACCCACGTGGCATTCATGCGATTCGCGTCCTCGAGAACCGGAAGGACTTCACCATCGCGTCGCTGATCGCAGCCGCATACGACAGCTACCTGCCGGCCTTCGAGTCGATGGTGCCGCAGGTCGTTGCCGCATATGACGCCGCGCCGGCCAGCCATCCGCTCAAGGCGAAGCTGCGCGAGCAGGTGGGCCTCCTCCGCGCGTGGGATTTCCGCTGGGCAACGAACTCCGTCCCGACGTCGCTCGCCGTGTTCTTCGGCGATGAGCTCGCGCGGAGTGTTGCGTCAGCCGCGGCACGCGAGCGCATCCCCGCCGACGACTATGCCGCTCGCTCAGCCACCCCCGAAGAGCGGTTGCTGGCACTCTCGGCGGCGACGGACAAGCTCACCGCGGATTTCGGTACGTGGAAGACGCCGTGGGGCGAGATCAACCGCTTCCAGCGGCTCACGGCGGACATCGTTCACCCGTTCGACGACAAGGGCACGAGCATTCCCGTCGGCTTCACATCGGCGCGATGGGGTTCGCTCGCGTCGTTCGGTGCGCGCTCGTATCCGGGCACGAAGAAATGGTACGGCACGAGCGGCAACAGCTTCGTCGCGGTCGTCGAGTTCGGCGACAGCGTTCGCGCA
Organism: Gemmatimonadaceae bacterium; assembly: GCA_046596395.1. Taxonomy (GTDB): domain Bacteria; phylum Gemmatimonadota; class Gemmatimonadetes; order Gemmatimonadales; family Gemmatimonadaceae; genus AG11. The sequence continues at coordinate 642 of JBKJMP010000480.1, read as the reverse complement.
CGCGCCGTCTCGGCGGGCGGCGAGCACGGCAACCCGACGTCGAAGCACTTCAACGACCAGGCGCAGCGCTACAGCACGGGTGACCTGCGCGAGGTCTACTTCTATCCGTCGCAGCTCAAGGGTCACACGGTGCGCACCTATCGTCCGGGCGAAAAGGAGTAGCCGAAATGGAAAGACGCGAATTCTTCACGCGCTCGGCCGCACTCGTCGGTGCGACCGCGCTGGGCAGCCGGCTCGGAGCACTCGACATCCCCGAGGCGTCGGCGCAGCAGCCAGCCGTCGCGAAGATTACGGATGACGAGCGCCGAGCGCGCATTGCGAAAGCGCAGCGGCTGATGGAGGAGAATGGGCTCGACGCGATTCTCCTCGAGGGTGGCTCGAGCATGTTCTACTACACGGGCGTCCGCTGGGGCAACAGTGAGCGCACCTTCGCCGTCGTCATTCCCGCGCGCGGCGAGCTGGCATGGGTCACGCCCGGCTTCGAGGAGGCACGCGCCCGCGAACTGATTCCCAATCCCGTGGACGTCCGCGCATGGCAGGAGGACGAGAGTCCGTACAAGGTCATTGCCAGTATCCTGCGCGACCGGAAGACCACCGCTACCATCGGGATCGAGGAGCGTCTCCGTTTCTTCATCTACGACG
>JBKJMP010000369.1:0-2507 GCA_046596395.1 Gemmatimonadaceae bacterium | reverse complement strand
CACCACCATCTTCGACTTCAGCGACAGCGGCACGCTCTCGTTTGCATCCCGCGCCCGCTCGGCCAGCTGATCGAGATCGCTGTCGTCGCGCGCGACGACGAAGTTGTGCGCAAAGCTGCCCATGTTCGCGAAGCGGACGCGCACGCGCGTGCCCTGCTTGAGCGTGATGGTGGCCGGATCGAAGACGAGCTCCGTCCCGTTCGCGCGCAGGGTGATCGTCGTATCCACCTGCGCGAGCCTCGGTGCGACGACGACGCCCTGGTCCTCTGCGTGGACGTCTGCGGTCGCGGCTGGTTTGTCTACCACGCGCATTTGGCCCGGCGTCATGGTGTACTTGGTGCCGGGCTGAGGCGCGGCCGCCGCCGGAGCGGCATTGGAAACTGGCGCCGTGTCGGCGGCAGGAAGCGCCGCTGGAGGCGCAGGCGCCGGTACGGCTACTGCCGCCGTGGAATCGACCTTCGCGGCGGGCTCCCCGGCGCAGGCCAATGCGCCAACCAGCAATGTCATGCCGAGCGCAGCGAAGGATCTGCGTCTCGAGGATGAACGTGCAGATTCTTCGCTGCGCTCAGGATGACAGAACACGATACCTACTCCCTGAAAATGTTCGGCAGTGCCCATCGCGCGGCAATACGGGTGAACGCATCGGCGACGTCGGCCTGTGCACCGCGCGCCGCCGCAACGAGCTCCGCCTTCTGCGCGTCGGTGAACTGCGGCGGCTGGCCTTCGGGCCATCCCGTCGCAATGCCTTCGAGGACACCAACCGCCATCGCCGGACTCACAGCGGAACGCACCACACTGATCATCGTCACCACCGTCGGGACGTCGGCGCGCGTGGCGTAGTGACGCGCGAGCAACCGCACCGTGCGCGGCACGCCGACCAGCGACAGGGTATCGAACGTCCCCGTTCTCGGCGGGCCCTGCGCAGCAGCGCGCTGCACGGGCGGCATCGTCGGCGGCTGCACCTTCACGAGGTCCAGCAGGAATGGCAGGCCCTGCGGCGCCGCGGCAACGACCACCGCATCAGGAATCCACGGATCGCGCGCGTTGCCGGCGTGCGTGATGACATTCATCAACGTGGTTGCCGCGCGTGGAGTTGGCGCGAGCTCGGAGAGCGCGAGCAGGGCCTCGAGTCGCACGTGCGCGTCGGTGTCCTGCAGGACGTCCGTGCTCACCGTGTAATCCACCGGCCACGGCGACGTCCGGTCGGGAAGAATGCCCGCCGTGAGGATGTCGGCCTCGAGTCGCGCGTCACGCGGCAGAATCTGTAACGCCGCTCGGCGCAGCGCCGCACTCGGATGCGTCAGCGCCGCCTGTGCCGCCGCCACCGCCTCGGCATTCGCACTCGCACCGTCGATGGCGCCGAGGCCATGGAGTGTCCACAGCGCGTGAAGGGCGGATGGATTCAACCCCAGCTCATCGACCGTTCCGCTCCGCGCGAGCGCGACGAGTTGCGGGACGACGTCCTGACGTCCGCGCTCCACGAGCAACCGCTGCGCAGTCAGCCGCCAGAACATGTTGTCGTTGCCCAGTGCGCGAACGAGCTGCGAGGGGGTGGCGTTGTCGAGGCGCGTGGGAGCCGGCGTGCGCGCGCTGTCGTAGCTGATGCGGTACATGCGCCCGTGCAGCCGGTCGCGGTTGGGCGTCTCATACGCGGCGCCCGCGCCCGTGCGGCAGCAGCCGGGCGTGGAGCCCGGCATGTTTTGCGGCGTCGGATTGTGCTGTGCGACCAAGGTGTAGAAGTCCGAGACCCATACCGCACCGTCCGGCCCGGTCTTGATCTGCACTGGCGCCGCCCACTGGTCGCGGCTGCCCATGAAGTTCCACTGGTTCTTCGCGCGGAAGCTCGACCCGTTCGGCGTGAACTCGAACATGCCGATCAGGTGCGCCGTCGGCTCCGCGACGAAGGCGACGCGATTCCAGTATTCCTTGGGGAACGCGCGCGCGGTGTAGAACTCGTGCGCCGCACCTGCCGTGTACCGCCCGAACTGGTCGACTTGAAGCGCTTCAGTGATCGGGAAGATGTCCTGCTTGTCGGCGATGTCCGGCAGGGTCACGTCGGGCAAGTTGAGCTTGCGCGAGTACCGCAGCGGAATGTGGACGTAGTTCGTCGGGCGGCTGTTCGCCGTGGAGCCGAAGATGTAGTTGTCCTCGGTGATGCCGATACCCCAGGTGTTGTTGCTCGTGCGCGCGACGTACTCGAGCGTCGAGATGTTCCGGGGGAAGCGGAAGTAACCAGCGCCGAACTGGCCGCGGTCGTACGTGGTGCTGCCGACGGTGCCGCGATAGCCGTTGTACCCGACGGAGCCCCAGACCTGGTTGTCCATCCCGTAGCGGAGGTTGCTGATCGTGCCGTGCGTGTCGCCTCGGGGAAAGCCGGTGAACAGGATCGTGCGCTCGTCGGCTTTGTCGTCGCCATTCGTGTCCTTGAAGAACAGCATGTGCGGCGCCTGACCGACGACCACACCGCCATTCGCGAACACGAGCGACGTGGCGAGGTTCAATCCGTC